>NZ_CM001439.1:5687278-5772426 GCF_000244955.1 Saccharomonospora marina XMU15
CGCCGACGGCGCAGGTTGCGGCGCTGCTCGACGACGGCGACGAGCGGCTGACCAACACGCCGCCGCCTCCCCCGAAGCGACCCGGGCAAGCACCGCCGGCGCCTCCCCGGCCACCCCGGCAGGCACCCCCGCCCCCGCCGGAGCGGTCGCTGGAAGACCGGCTGACGATGACCGACCAACTCGAGCCCGTCGACGACGCGACCAAGTACCGGCGCAAGATCGACGATTCGCTCGCCCGGTTCTCCGCGGCACACGACGAGTTGGAGGCCGAGGAGCAGGAACGCCGCAGGCGTCGCAGCCGGCTGGCGGCACGGCTGGAGCAGACAAGGACGAAGCTGCAGCGCGTGGTGTCCACCGCACGGGGTTCCGGCACGCCACGGCGTGACGGTGACCCCGACGACGCCGAGGAGGATGCTCAAGGGGCCGGTGAGCCGGACCAGGAGCACAGCGAGTCAGCCGACGAGGACGACAGGGCCGAGCGACGGGCGGGCGTCGCGACGCGGATCAAGCTCGGGCGGCTCGACCGCGTGCTGGCAGGCCGGGCCACGTGTGTCGTCATCGCGGTGCTCGTCTTCCTCGCCACCGGAGTCGCCTGGGGCGCCAAGACCTGGTTCAACTCCAAGTTCAACGAGATCGCGGCGCTCGACGAGAACTCCGCCGACATCCGCAACGCCTCGGCCCAGCTCGGCGACGAGAACTTCCTCATCGTCGGCTCCGACACGCGTGAGGGCGCGGCAGCCGAGGAGAACGTCGGGGACGCCGACGGCATCCCCGGCGCCCGCTCCGACACGGTGATGCTCGCGCACGTACCCAAGGACCGCAGGCGCGCCGTGGTCATCTCGTTCCCGAGGGATCTCGAGGTGAGCCGCCCCGCGTGCGAGCGGTGGGATTCCGCGACCGGCGAGTACGGCGAGGTGATCGAGGCGGCGGAGCGGGTGAAGCTCAACTCGGCGTTCACCGTCGGTGGCCCGCGCTGTGTGACGAAGCTCATCCAGCAACTGTCCGGAATGAAGATCAACCACTTCGTCGGCATCGACTTCCACGGCTTCAAGGGCATGGTCGACGCGGTCGGCGGGGTGACCGTGCACCTCGACGAGCCGATGCGTGACCAGGAGCTCGGCCTCATCGTCGCGGAGACCGGTGACGTGGTGCTGCGTGGCGATCAGGCACTGAACTTCGTGCGGGCGCGCAAGGTCTACGGCGACCCGACGTTCTCCGACTACGGCCGGATGCAACGGCAGCAGCAGTTCATGTCGTCGCTGCTGAAGGCGACACTGTCGCGAAACGTGCTGCTCGACATGGGCAGGCTGAGCGACTTCGTCAACGCCTTCGCCGCCTCGACGTTCGGCGAGAACATCGGTGTGGACGAGCTACTCACCCTCGCGCAGTCGATGCGCGGCCTCGACGCGGGCAGCGTCCAGTTCCTCACCGTGCCCACCGTCGGCGAGGCCAACGATCGCGGCAACGAGGTGATGCTGCAGCGGGAATCTCGCGAGCTGTTCCGCGCGCTGATCGAGAACACGCCGCTGCCGGGCGAGGAGGCCGAGCGCGGCACGTCCGGTCCCGAGCAGGCGACACCCGCGTCCGGCACCCCGCAGGCCGCACCCATGTAGCCCACATATAAGCCCAGGTTCACCTCGGGTTCACTTCGCGATGCGCCCACGGTGGCGACGCGGACGTAAAGTGGCCGACATGCGCGAGGCTTACCACGTTGAACTCGAGAATCTGGCCGAACGGCTCGCCGGCATGTCCGGCCAGGTCGCCGACGCCATGGAGCGAGCGACCAAGGCCATGCTCGAGTCCGATCTCGAACTGGCGGAGCGGGTCATCAGTGACGACTCCCTTGTGGACGACGCGCGCGCGGACTGCGAGGAGCAGGCATACGCGTTGCTGGCGCTGCAGGCCCCCGTCGCGACGGACCTTCGTGTCGTGCTCGCCGCCATTCACGCCGCGGAGAGCCTTGAGCGGATGGGTGACCTAGCACTGCACGTCGCCAAGGCCGCCCGCAGGCGTCACCCCGACCCGGTGTTGCCGCAGAACGTACGGCCGTACTTCGACGAGATGGGCAAGGCCGCGGTGCGCCTGGCTCGGCGTGCCGAGCAGGTCATCCGCACCAGGGACGTGGAGGCGGCAAGGGCCATCGAGACCGACGACGACCAGGTCGACGACATCCACCGGCACCTGTTCAGCGTGCTGATGGACAAGGACTGGCCGCACGGGGTGGCCGCGGCGGTGGACGTCACCCTGCTAGGGCGGTTCTACGAGCGCTACGCAGACCACGCCGTGTCGGTCGCCAGAAGGATGGTGTTCGTTGTCACCGGCCGGATGCCGGGGTATTCCGCCACCGAGGCGTGAGCGAGGCATGAGGGCGCGTGACCGGCGAGGACGGCACCGACCGGCCATTTTCCGGACCACTACGGTAAGGCTGTGCGCTAACGCTGCGTCACGACTCCGTAATGTCGCTGTGACGTACTTCCAATGTCAAATTGCGTTCATGTTTCGTTCACCAGCACTGCCCTGCCGTGTCATGTCGCCGCCCTAGCGTCCAGCCGCGTGAGCATCCCCAGTGGTCGGCTGCTGCCGGCCGCGAGACTCGGAAGAGGTTTACTGTGAAGCGTTACCCACTGGGCCGCGTTCTCGCCCTCCCAGCGGCGGCCGCGCTCACCTTCGGCCTTGTGGCCTGTGGCTCGGCGAACGAGGAAGGCGGGGGCAACGAGTCCGGTAACGGTGGCTCGGGCCTTTCGGGCACGATCTCGGGCGCGGGTTCGAGCGCGCAGGACGCCGCACAGCAGGCCTGGCAGGCGGGCTTCATCGGCAAGAACCCCGATGTGACGGTCAACTACGACCCGATCGGCTCCGGCGGTGGTCGCGAGCAGTTCGTCTCGGGGGGCTCCGACTTCGGTGGCACCGACGCCTACCTCGACGAGGAGGAGCTGGCCGCCGCCAAGAAGCGGTGCGGCGAAGTCGTCGAGATCCCGACCTACGTCTCGCCGATCGCGGTCATCTTCAACGTCGAAGGCGTCGACGAGCTGAACCTCAAGCCGGCCACGATCGCCAAGATCTTCAACCAGAAGATCACGAAGTGGAACGACCCGGCCATCGCCGCCGACAACCCGGGTGTGCAGCTGCCGGACACGGCGATCTCGCCGGTGAACCGCTCCGACGAGTCCGGCACCACCGAGAACTTCGTCGAGTACCTCAAGGCCGCCGCGCCGCAGGACTGGCCGCACGAGGTCAGCGGCGACTGGCCGGTCAAGGGTGGTGAGGCCGCACAGGGCACCTCTGGCGTCGTGCAGGCCGTCACCAATGGTAATGGCACCATCGGCTACGCCGACGCCAGCCAGGCGGGCGAGCTGAGCACAGCCAAGGTCGGTGTCGGTGACGAGTTCGTCGGCTACTCCCCGGAGGCGGCGGCCAAGGTGCTCGATGTCTCCGAGCGGGTGGAGGGTCGCGGCGAGTACAGCTTCGCCTACGACCTCGCCCGCGACACCACCGAGTCGGGCACCTACCCGATCGTGCTGGTGTCCTACGAGATCGCGTGCACCAACTACGACGACGCGAACAAGGCCGAGCTGGTCAAGGGCTACTTCGACTACATGATCAGCGAAGAGGGCCAGCAGGCCTCGGCCAAGTCCGCGGGATCGGCGCCGATCTCCGACAAGCTCCGTCAGCAGATCCAGCCGGCGGTGGACGCCATCGGCTCCGGTAGCTGACAGCGACATCGGTTCCACACTGTCCGGGTGGCCACCCCGCTGGGTGACCACCCGGACATCCGCGTAAGAAGGGATGGCACGTGTTCCCCAGCACAGCGGAGAGGTCGCAAGCACGAAAAGTGCCGCAGCGACCAGGGGACCGCATCTTCGCGGGCGCCTCGACCGCAGCGGGCGTCCTGATCCTCATCGTCCTCGCAGGGGTCGCCGCGTTCCTGCTCGTGGAGGCCTGGCCCTCGCTGACCGCTCCCGCGGAGGAAATCCCAGGCGGCGAGGGCATCGCGGTCTACGTCTGGCCGCTGCTGTTCGGCACCCTGCTCTCGGCGATGTTCGCCCTGCTACTGGCCGCACCACTGGCGGTGGCGATCGCGCTGTTCGTCACCTACTACGCGCCTCGCCGACTCTCCCAAGCGCTTGGCTATCTCATCGACCTGCTCGCCGCCGTGCCGAGCATCATCTACGGCCTTTGGGGGTTCACCCAGCTCGCCCCGCTGACGGTCGAACCGACCACCTGGCTTTCGGAGAACCTCGGCTTCATCCCGTTCTTCGCGGGACCACCTTCGGCCACCGGCCGCACCATGTTGGTGGCGATCCTCGTGCTCGCGGTGATGATCCTGCCGATCATCACCGCCGTGGTCAGGGAGGCGTTCCGGCAGACACCTCGGCTGCACGAGGAAGCCTCGCTCGCGCTCGGCGCCACCCGCTGGGAGATGATCAAGATGGCGCCGCTGCCTTTCGGCAGGTCGAGCATCATCGGTGCCTCCATGCTGGGGCTCGGCCGGGCGCTCGGCGAGACCATGGCGGTGGCGATCGTGCTCTCGGTGTCCGGCGGCGTCACCTTCAACCTCATCGGCACGGGTAATCCCTCGACCATCGCCGCCAACATCGCGTTGCAGTTCCCCGAGTCGACAGGCATCGCCGTCAACACCCTGATCGCGTCCGGGCTCGTGCTGTTCGCCCTCACGCTGGTGGTCAACATGGCTGCCCGTGCGGTGATCGAGCGGCGCAAGGAATTCTCGGGAGCCAACTGATGCCCACTCCGACAACCTCCCGCGAACCGGGGCAACCCGACCTGTACGCACCGCTGACCGGTGTCCCGCTGACCCACGGCCAGCTACCCCGAGGGGCCGCGGTCGGCACGCTCGCCGCCACCGTGGCGGCGGCGGGCGCTCTCGTGCTGTTCGGCGACTGGAACGTGGCCGCGACCGCGGTTCTCGCCGCCGTGGCCTACACCGTCGTGGTCTACGTGTGGTCGCGTGCCGTCGAGGGCAGAAGGAAGGCCGTCGACAGGCTGGTGACAGCCGTCGTGACGTGCGCGTTCCTGCTGGCGCTGCTGCCGCTGATCTCGGTGATCATTACGGTGGTCTCCAAGGGTGTCGCCCGCTTCGACATGGAGTTCTTCACCTACTCGATGCGTGGCGTCGTCGGCGAGGGCGGTGGTGTCTACCACGCCATCATGGGCACGCTCATCATCACCGGGCTCGCCACCCTCATCTCGGTGCCCGTCGGCATGCTCACCGCCATCTACCTGGTGGAGTACGGGCGAGGCCGCCTCGCCAAGGCCATCACGTTCTTCGTCGACGTGATGACCGGTATCCCCTCGATCGTGGCAGGTCTGTTCGCGTACGCGCTGTTCGCGCTGATCTTCGGCCCGGGGATACGCATGGGCATCATGGGCGCCATCGCGCTGAGCGTGCTGATGGTGCCCGTGGTGGTCCGCTCCACCGAGGAGATGCTCAAGCTGGTGCCCAACGAACTGCGGGAGGCGTCCTACGCGCTCGCGGTGCCGAAGTGGCGGACGATCCTCAGGGTGGTGCTGCCCACTTCGCTGGCCGGTATCGCCACCGGTGTCACCCTGGCCATCGCGAGGGTCATCGGCGAGACCGCGCCACTGCTGGTCACGGTGGGCATCACCAGCAGTGACAACTTCGATCCGTTCGACGGTCGCATGGCAACCCTGTCGGTATTCTCCTACTACGAGTACGTCTCACCCGGCTACCCACCGGAACCGGCACTGGAGCGGGCATGGGCGGCAGCACTCCTGCTGATCATCATCGTCATGCTGCTCAACCTTGTCGCGCGGCTCATCTCCCGGCTGTTCGCACCGAAGACCCGCGGGTGAGCGGGACACAGGATAGGAAAGCACTGTGGCAAAGCGCATCGAGGTCAAGGATCTCGACATCTACTACGACAAGTTCCTCGCCGTGCAGGGCGTGTCGATGACGATCCAGCCACGGGCGGTCACCGCGCTGATCGGGCCTTCCGGCTGTGGCAAGTCGACGTTCCTGCGCACGCTCAACCGGATGCACGAACTGGTGCCGAACGCCCGCGTCGAGGGCAAGGTCTTCATGGACGACCAGGACCTCTACGCGCCAGGGGTCGACCCGGTGCGGGTCCGCAGCCAGATCGGCATGGTCTTCCAGCGCCCCAACCCGTTCCCGACGATGTCGATCTATGACAACGTCGCCGCGGGCATGAAGCTGAACGGCAGGCGCATGAAGCGGTCCGAACTGGACGACCTGGTGGAGCGGTCGCTGCGCTCGGCGAACCTGTGGGAAGAGGTCAAGGACCGGCTCGGCAAGCCCGGTTCCGGCCTTTCCGGCGGGCAGCAGCAGCGGCTGTGCATCGCCAGGGCCATCGCGGTGCAGCCGGAGGTGCTGTTGATGGACGAGCCGTGTTCGGCCCTCGACCCCATCTCGACCCAGGCCATCGAGGACCTGATGCTGGAGTTGAAGGCCAACTACACCATCGTGATCGTCACGCACAACATGCAGCAGGCGGCGCGGGTCAGCGACACCACCGGCTTTTTCAACCTGCGTGGTGTAGGGCAGCCCGGTGAACTGGTGGAGATCGACGAGACCGCGAAGATCTTCTCCACACCGAGCCAGAAGGCCACCGAGGACTACATCTCCGGACGCTTCGGCTGAGCCGCCGGACACGGTGCGGCCCGGCGCGGATCACCGCCGGGCCGCACGATCACGGGGCGGCGTACTGCACGTCCGTCTCGACGGTCTCGAAGCCGAGGCCGCGGTAGACCGCCACCGCGGGTGCGTTGTCGCCCTCGACGTACAGAATCACCTGGCGCAGTCCCAGCGCACGCAGGTGGCGCAGGCCGGCCAGGGTCAGCGCCTTGCCGAGCCCACCACCCTGCGCGCTCGGGTCCACCCCGACCACGTAAACCTCGCCGACCGGCTCACCACCGAACCGGTCCGGGTTGGCATCGTGGACCTTCGTCCAGTGAAAGCCCACGATCCGGCCACTTTCGTTCTCGGCGAGGAAGAACCCCTGCGGGTCGAACCAGTCCTCCTGCTCGGCTCGCCGCAGGTCCGCCACCCCGAAGGCGCTCTGCTCGGGATGCCAGTCGAACGCGCGCGCGTTGACGTCGATGACGCCCTGCTCGTCCTCACCGGGCACGAAGGTACGCAACCGCAGACCCTGACTCGGTTTCGGCTCGGGCCAGTCGGCCTCGGCCGCCGAGGCTCGCATCACCAGCAGCTCCCGCGCCCGGTTCAGCCCGAAGCGCTTGGCGAGCGCGGCGGCCGCCGGATGGTCGCCGTGGGACCACACTCGTGGCACGGATGCCGCCCGGAGCAACTCCTCCAGCAGCGCGGCGCCGTGGCCACGGCCCCGGTGAGCGGGATGTACGAGCAGTTCGGCGACCTGCCTGCCGAACGCGTCGCCTGCGGTGTCCAGATGTGCGTAGCCGACCAGGTCCGCGGCCCCGTCGAGTTGTCCGAGCAGGTGCCGCCCGCCGTGAAACTCCTCCGGCAGCGGTCCCGCCTGCCGCACCTGCGGCCTGCCATCGGACTCGCGCGCCGCCAGCAACAGTCGGCGCACCTCCTCGGTACGCGCGAGGTCGAGTTCGTCGACCCACACCAGCTTCAGCATGGGTCGAGGCTACGCCTGCGGGCCCGCTCAGCGAGTGGAGAGCTCTTCGGATTCCACGGGCCGGATAGCCGAGGGCAGGCCGGTCTTGGCCGCGCCTGCCGACTTGCTCGGCCGCTCGAACTTGTAGCCGACGTTGCGCACGGTACCGATCATCTGCTCGTGCTCTGGGCCGAGCTTGGCACGCAACCTCCGCACGTGGACGTCGACGGTGCGGGTGCCTCCGAAGAAGTCGTAGCCCCACACCTCCTGCAGCAGCTGGGCGCGGGTGAAGACCCTGCCCGCATGCTGCGCGAGGTACTTGAGCAGCTCGAACTCCTTGTAGGTCAGCTCGAGGGTGCGCTTGCGCAGCCGCGCGGTGTAGGTCGCCTCGTCGATCACCAGGTCGCCGACCCGCAGCTCGGCGTCCACGTGAGAGGTAGCGCCGTCCTTGGTCGTCGCCAGCCGCAGCCGGGCGTCCACCTCGGCGGGGCCTGCCGTAGGCAACAGGATGTCATCGGTGCGCCACTCCGAGCTGACGGCCACCAGGCCGCCTTCGCCGACCACCGCGATCACCGGCGTCGTAGCGTCGTCGTCGCCCGCGCCCTTCAGCAGCCTGCACAGGCTCTTGGCCGAGGCCAGGTCACTGCGGGCGTCGAGCAGGATGACATCGCGGTGACCCGCGTCGAGGAGGGCTGTCACCTCCGGCGCGCGCACGCGTACGGTATGCGGCAGCAGATCAAGAGCGGGCAGCACCGAGGTGGCATCGGATTCTCCAGTGAGTACCAGCAAATCCAGGCTCATCGCCACCACCTCAAGTATTCGGTTCGCCCTCGCGGAGAATCAGGGCCGGTACCCAATTGACGATAACCGCTGGGCGCCGGACGGCCCTAGTCCTGAAACCCGCATCACACCAGGTCGCAACACCGGAAACATGCAGTTAACAGAACGGACGCAATCGTGGGCACAACCGTGACACCGCAGCAGGGGCGCAAGCGCGGACGCCGTGGAAAAAGGATCGTCATCGTCCTCGTGGTGCTGCTCGGGCTGCTCGTCGGCGCGGATTTCGCAGCGGCGGCCTTCGCCGAACACACGGTTTCGCAGCAGGCCCGCGAGCAGCTGGGGCTTGCGCAGGACCCCGCGGTGACCGTCCACGGCTTCCCGTTCGCCACCCAGGCGTTGTCAGGTGAGTACGACCACATCAGCGTCTCCGCGGACGGTGTTCCGGTGCAGGACGTGCTCCGGGACGTCTCGCTCAGCGCGGAACTGCGAGACGTCAAGGCACCGCTTTCCGACCTCGCGGGTGGCAACGTGCAAGCCATCACGATCGGCGACCTGGAAGCCCAGGTCACGCTCAAGGCCAGCGACATCGCCCGTGTCCCCCCGCTGACGAACATCGAGGACCTGCGCATCGATCCCTCCACCGAGTCCTACGTGCGAAACGGGGAGGGAACCGACCCCGACGCGGGCAACGCCACCGACGACGGTGAGGGCGGCAGCGGAGCCGACGGCGAGGACAGCCAGCAGCAGGACGACTCGACGGCGGGTGTGCGGCTGGCGGGGAAGGTGCAGATCGCGGGGGAACGGATGGAGATCTTCGCCTTCGCCATCATCGAGCTCGACGGCACCACCATCCGCATCACTGCGCACCGGTTGCAGTTCGGGAATGACCAGGAGACGACCGTGGTTCCCAAGGACGTGCAGCGCGCCCTGCTCCCGAACTTCGAAGCCGACATCAACACCGGTCAGCTTCCGTTCACGGTGACCCCGACGGCTGTGCACGTCGACTCGGGCTCCATCACGGTGAAGGGCGAGGCCACGAACGTGCGGTTCTCCTCGACCGGGACACAGGCGCCCACGCGCCAGTAAGGAGCTGATGCGGTGACCGGCGTATGGCTGACGGTGGGCGCCATCGGCGCCGCCGTTTTCGTTGGTGTCCTGGTGGCGACAAGGGAAGGCCGGATTCGCTACCGCTTCGCCAAGCGCGCGCGGGCCGGGCACCAGTCGCGGCAGGACCTGCCCGCGCCCGTCGCGGCGGCGCTGCCCAGCGAGCCGGGCACGGTGACCCTGCTGCAGGTGTCCACCACCTACTGCGCGCCGTGCAGGCACGCCAAAGCGGTGCTCACCGAGTTCGCCGAGCGAACCGAGGGATTGCGCTACGTGAACCTGGATGTGACCGACCAACCGGAGGTCGCACGCGCCATCGGGGTGCTGCGCACTCCCACCACCGTGGCCTACACGTCCTCCGGACAGGAATTGCTGCGGGTCAGCGGCGTACCGAAGACAGCCGACCTGCTCACCGCGCTGCGGACACACCTCGTCTCACAGAATGAACACGGTTCCCACCCCGAATCCAGCTGAGTAGCCTTGCCCACGTGGACAGGCTCGTTCCCCACCTCCTGACGCAGCGACGCGCTGTGGACCTGTGCAGGGTGCGCAGCAGCCTGTGTTCGCCCAGCCGCTGAACCCGGCCCGGCGATCAACTCAGGAGGATGGATGTCCGCAGGCGCTGCGGTGGACCCTCGCGGTCCTCGGTTCGCGGCCGCCGTCACGACCGTCGTGCTGGCGCTGGTCCTGGTCACCGGGTGGTGGCCGCTGCTCGCCGCACAGACGGTGGTTTTCGCGGTAGGCGCGCTCGCCGGGCCGCGTACGGCCCCGTACTCGTTGCTGTACCGCCTTCTCCTCGCACCGCGCCGCAAGCCCACCGCCGAACGTGAGGAAGCGGCACCGCTACGGTTCGCTCAGGCGGTGGGTTTCGTGTTCGCCTTGGCGGGCACGGTCGGCTACGTGACTGGCCTGGCCACACTCGCCCTCGTCGCGACGGCGTTCGCACTGTTCGCCGCATTCCTCAACGCGGCGTTCAACTTCTGCCTCGGCTGCGAGGTGTACCTGCTGCTACGCCGGTCCGCCCGCAGTGCCGAGCGCGCGTAGCCGACAGCGCGTTTCTTTCCCAACTTCTTTTCCCAACTTCCTTTCCCACGACAAGAAAGTGAGTGCCAGCTCATGAGCCGTGAAGACGTTCTGGTCACCACCGACTGGGCGGAACAGAACCTGAACACTCCCGGCGTGGTATTCGCCGAGGTCGACGAGGACACCACCGCCTACGACGGCGGGCACATCCCGGGTGCGGTGAAGATCGACTGGAGGAACGAGCTGCAGGAGCCCGTCCGCCGCGACTTCGTCGACAGGGCCGGTTTCGAGAACCTGATGTCGAGCAAGGGCATCGGCAACGACGACCTGGTGATCCTCTACGGCGGCAACAACAACTGGTTCGCCGCTTACGCCTACTGGTACTTCAAGCTCTACGGCCACGACAAGGTCAGGTTGCTCGACGGTGGGCGCAAGAAGTGGGAACTCGACGGCCGCACGCTGAGCACCGACGAGGTCGAGCGAGAGCGCACCAGCTACAAGGCGGCCGAACAGGACCGCTCACTTCGGGCGTTCCGCGACGAGGTCGTGCGGGCCATCGGCACGAAGAACCTGGTGGACGTGCGTTCGCCCGACGAGTTCTCCGGCAAGCTGCTCGCACCCGCCCACCTGCCGCAGGAGACCGCACAGCGGCCGGGGCACATCCCCAGCGCGGTGAACGTGCCGTGGTCCAAGGCGGCCAACGAGGACGGCACCTTCAAGTCCGACGAGGAACTCCAGCGGCTGTACAAGGACGCGGGCCTGGACACCTCCAAGCCCACCATCGCCTACTGCAGGATCGGTGAACGTTCCAGCCACACGTGGTTCGCGCTGCACGAACTCCTCGGGCTACCGGACGTGAAGAACTACGACGGATCGTGGACCGAGTACGGCTCGCTGGTCGGCGTGCCGATCGAGACGGGAGCGAAGTGATGACGGACGGATGCGGTGCGCCGCAACAGACGGCGACCCCCGCTGCCGCCGACACCGGCGGCCAGGTGGTGTTGGCGGGCAAGGTCACCGGCGGTGACGGTCCGCTCGGCGGAGCCTACGTGCGGCTGCTCAACGCCGACGGTGAGTTCGCCGGTGAGGTGCAGGCCTCCGCCGAGGGAGACTTCCGGTTCTACGCCGCGCCCGGCAGTTGGACGGTGCGCGCGCTGCACCGCAGCGGCAACGGTGAGGCGTCGGTCACCGCTGAAGGCCCGGGGGTGCACCGGGTGCCGATCGCTGTGGGGTGAGTCACCCACCACGCAGCGAGCGCCCGCGAGGACCGCCCCCGAGGCCGCCGAATCCGGTGGCCTCGGGGGCGGTTTCGTACCGGGGGTTATCCTGCAGCCGTGGAGATTCTGTTTACGACGCTGCTGATCTTGGCCGTTGTGGGTGTGCTGTGGTTCGGCGGCTACGTCGTCTACCGGCTGTACTCCGACCATCGCTGAGGAACCGCTGAGCACCGATGCCCACGAGTGGTGACGAGGCGATTCGGGCGGCGGCGCAGCGCGCCGAGACCACGGCGAAGCGCAACATTCCGCAGCTGGCTGACCTGCCGATTCCCGGCGACACGGCGAACCTTCGCGAAGGCCCCGAACTAAACGACGCCTGCCTGGCGCTGCTACCGCTGGTCGGGGTCTGGCGAGGGGAGGGTGAGGTCAACTACCCGACCATCGACGGGCCGTACCGCTTCGCCCAGCAACTGACCATCTCCCACGACGGCAGGCCGTTCCTGCACCACGAGGCGCGGTCCTGGCTGCTCGACGCCGAAGGCAACGTCATCCGGCCCGCCGCGCGCGAGACCGGATGGTGGCGGCCGCAGGCCGACGACACCATCGAACTGTTGCTGTGCCACTCCAGCGGCATCCTGGAGCTGTTCTACGGCACGCCGAAGAGTCAGACGACCTGGGAACTCGGCACCGATGCGGTGGTGCGCTCCTCCACGGCCAAGGAAGTCACCGCGGCCAAGCGGCTGTACGGCATCGTCGCGGGCGGCGACCTCGGTTACGTCGAGGAGCGTGCGATGGTCGGTCAGCCGATGACCCCGCACGTTTCCGCGCTGCTGCACCGTGTCGTCGGCTGAGGGCACTCATTCGTACTGCGCGTCGTAGGCGCTGGCCAACTCCGCGTGCAGGAGTGTGGAATCCGGCAGTCGCTCGCCGTCCAGGGTGTGCACCCGGGTGAGCTTGCGCACCGACGAAGCCAGGAACACCCCGTCGGCCGAACGCAGGTCGGCGGCAGCCACCGGCTCGACCTTCGTGGTCCAGCCCGCACTTTCGGCCGCGCGAAACACGGCCCCGTGCGTCGTGCCAGGCAGGATGCCCAGTGTCGGCGGTGGCGTGTAGAGCGTGCGCCCCCTTGCCACCACGACGCTGGAGGTGGGTCCTTCGAGCACCGAACCGTCGGTCGCCGTGAAGATCACGTCCGCGGCTCCCCTCCGGTTGGCCTCCCTGACGGCGGCCATGTTGACGGCGTAGGACAGCGACTTGGCGCCGAGCAGCAGCCAGGGCGCCCGCTCTGCCAACCCCGCGTCGATACCGCGCTCGAGTGTGACGGCCGCGATGCCGTCGGCGCGGGCCCGCTTGACCTTGCCGTCGATCTCCATGCCGAGGGCGAACGCGGTCGGGGTCGAGTCGGGGTCGCCTTCGATGCCGCGCGTGTAGACGAGCTTGATCGCGATCTCCGAGGAGTCCGGCCAGTTGTCGATCACCTGCCTGGTCGCACGCTCCCACGCAGGCCGGTCCGGCCTCGGCAGGTCCATCATCGCCGCGGAGCGGGCCAGCCGGTCCAGGTGCGCCTCCAACTCTCTCGGCTTGCCGTCGGTGACGAGGATCGTCTCGAAGATCCCGTCGCCACGCAGCACCCCGAGGTCGTCGACACGCAGGTGGGTGGCATCGGGATCGGCCAGTGTGCCGTCCAGAAAAGCGAGCACGCGCATGGCACCACCGTACTCACCTACGATCGACGCCATGGGTTACGAGTCTGCGCTGCTGCACCGGCCGGGCGCGGTGGCGCCACCCGAGGGTCACCCCGAGTTCGGCGTGCCGTGGCACTGGGGCGATCCGTTCGCCGAGCAGCGCGCCGCCGTGCGCGGTGTGGCCGTGGTCGACAGGTCGCACCGGGAGCTCATCACGGTCACCGGCCAGGAGCGGCTTTCCTGGCTGCACCTGGTGATCTCGCAACACGTCACCGAATTGCCCGACGGGTCGGGCACGGAGGCGTTGGTCCTGGACAGCTACGGGCGCGTCGACGCCCACATGGTGCTCGGCTACACCGGCGGCACCGTCTACCTCGACACCGATCCGGGAGCGCAGGCCACGAGCGCGCTGCCGAAGGGCGGCAAGCAGAGCCTGCTCGAGTACTTCGAGGCCATGAAGTTCTGGTCGCAGGTGGACCTGCGCGACGCGACAGGGGAGCTGGCCGTGCTGACGTTGCTCGGCCCTGACATCCCCACCGTGCTCGATGTCGAGGTCGGTGAGCAACCGTACTCGGTGACGCCGTTCCAGGGTGGCTTCGCGCGCAGAATGCCGTGGCCGGGCGATACGGCGGTGGACCTGATCGTCCCCAGGGCACAACTGGCCGAGGTGTGGGCCAAGCTCACCGGTGCCGGAGCCCGCCCCGCGGGCACGTGGGCGTTCGACGCACTGCGAGTGGAGTCGCTGCGCCCCCGGATCGGCGTCGACACCGACGAACGCACCATCCCGCACGAGGTGAACTGGATCGGCACGGCGGCCCACGTCGCCAAGGGCTGCTACCGGGGCCAGGAGACCGTGTCGAAGGTCCACAACGTGGGCAAACCGCCCCGCCACATGGTGCTGCTGCACCTGGACGGATCGCAGGAGATCTACCCCGAGCCCGGCGATCCCGTGTTGCTCGGCGAGCGCAATGTCGGCAGGGTGGGCAGCGTGGCACAACACCACGAACTGGGGCCGATCGCCCTGGCACTGGTCAAACGGTCCACGCCGGTGGACGCGGAGCTGATCGCGGGCGAGGAGGATCGCGCCGCGCAGGCCGCCATCGACCCCGATTCGGTCCCCGAGGAACGCGCCGCGCCCGGACGTGAGGCGGTCCAGCGCCTGCGCGGGTGAGAAGATGACATGATCGTGTCCCACCCTGGTGCCACAGACCGTCGTAGAGCAGGATGATCCCGTGATCGAAGTCCGGCCAGGCGGACGCCGTCGCATCGACCGTGTCCTCGCCGCCGACTATGCGCGTGACCTGGAGACGATGTCGCTGTCGACGCTGCGGGAGCGCCGCGACGAGGCCGCACAGGAGGAAACGGACCTGTCGTACCTGCGCAGGTTGCTGCACGCACGTATCGACATCGTGCGCGCCGAGCAGCAGCGCAGGCAGTCCGGTGGGGCCACCAGCATCGTCGAGCAGTTGACCACGATCCTCGCCGAGAACGCGCTCGGCCCCGCCATGGGTTCGGGACGGCATCAGACGCTGGAACCTTCGCGCGCCGGTGAGTACCGGCGCAAGGCCGAGGAACTGCTCGGCGACGCCGACCTTTCCGACGTGTCCTCGCTCACCGAGGAACGGCTGCGGGAAACGCTGCGGGCGCTGCGCGAGCACGAATCCTCCGTTTCGACGCGGCGCAGGCAGGTGCAGGCGGTCGTCGACGCGTTCAACGCCGAGATCGCCAAGCGATACGCCCAGGGCACCGCATCGGTGGACGAACTGCTGGCCAGCCAGCGAGGCGGGGACGAAGCCGACGATGGCTGACGGCGAACCCTCGCCGGTTCTGGTCGAGGTCGTCCGTTCGGGGTTCGTCGAAAGCGTGCACCGCGGCGCGCTCGTGGTGACCGCCCCGGACGGCACCGTTCGCGTGGCACTCGGCGATGTGGACCGGCCGGTCTTCCCGCGCTCGGCGAACAAACCACTGCAAGCCCTCGGCATGTTGAACGCGGGACTGCGGGTGACCGACGACGCGCTGGCCCTTGTCTGCGCCTCACACAGCGGCGAGGCGGGCCACGTTGCCCGCGCGCTGGCGATGCTGGAGCAGGTGGGGCTCGGTGAGGCGGACCTGCACTGCCCGCCGGAACCACGCCGCGCGGCGATGAACTGCTCCGGCAAGCACGCGGGCATGTTGACCGCCTGTGTGCAGCGCGGCTGGGCCACCGCCGGCTACACCGACCCGGCACACGAACTGCAACGCACCATCGCGGCGACGATCGAGGAACTCACCGGGGAACCCATCGCGGCAACCGGTGTGGACGGTTGCGGCGCCCCGCTCTTCGCGTTCTCCCTGACGGGGTTGGCGCGGGCGTTCTCCTCGGCGAGCAGGACGCGGGTGGGCGAGGCCATGCGGACCCATCCGTGGCTCGTCGCGGGCACCGGCCGCGAGGACACGCTGCTCATGCTGGCGGTACCGGGCCTGCTCACCAAGGGCGGCGCCGAGGGGGTGCACGCGATGGCGCTGCCCGACGGCTCGGCCGTGGCACTCAAGATCGACGACGGCGCGGGCAGGGGCAGGGCTCCGCTGTTGGTCGCGGCGCTGCGGGCGTCGGGCTCGCTGCCGCAGAACCCGGCCGCGCGCGCGGTGCTCGACGGACTGGGCAACGCGGCGGGCACCGTACTCGGTGGCGGGCGGGAGGTCGGTGAGTTGCGCGTGTCCCGGCACTGCCTCGCTGTCCTCGAGACCGCCCTTGAATCGGCCGCGCCAGCCACCGCACCGGGCAGCGGCTGACCGGGTTGTCAGTTGAACCGCTCCCGCGCGGCAAGCTCACCCCAGTAGTCCCGCAGCGTCTCGAACGCCTCCGCTACTTCCTCCACCGCCTCCTGCCGGAGTGCCTCCAGGATGGCGTGCACCTCGTCGGCCGAGGTGTCCATCGCCAACACCGGGTCCTCGATGAGTTGCACGAGACCGCCGTAGTCGAGTTCGACGGCCGAGCCGGGGTGGAAGTTGGACAGCCACCGGCTCGTCTCGGCCAGGATCCGGGTAGGGCCTGCATCGCCGAGCGCACCCTCCACGAGTTCCTCCGCCTCGGCGATCCGGTTGCGCGCGTCCTCCATGGTCGCCCGCCACGACAACTCCCTTGCCGGGTCACTCGGTCCGGAGCCGAGCACGAGCCTTCGCTGGTCCGGGTCGATCAGCGAGAACCACGGCAGCGGCACGGTCCAGGTGGTCGAGAGCACGTGCATGGTCGGGCCGTGCAGGTCGCGCAGCGCACCGTTGGCCCGCACCTTGACCGTCTCGGTCGGCAGGTCGTACGCGTCGAGCACGGCGGCCCGTAGCGCCGGATGCGCCTCGTCGAGGAAACCCACGAGCGCGGCCGCCGACCGCGCCCGCACCTCCAGCGGGCACACGAGCGGCTCGGCACCCCGGTCGGAGCCCTCACGACCCGGCACCTCGGCCGGATCGAGCACCAGCACGTCGGTCCTGGCGCTGGGCGCGGGTCTACGATCGGCGCGCTCAGCGGGCAGCAGCCGAACCGGTATTGAAATCTGTGATTTGAGCCACAGCAGGTGCTCGCGTTCGGCCGCGTCGGCACGGCTCAACCCCGCCGCCTCAACGGCCTTGAGCAACAGCTCGTCAGGGGGGTCACCGAACACCGAAAGCGGTTCGTACACCCGCAGGTAGGCCACGAACGGACGAAGCACTCATGAATCGTGGCACGGCCTGCCCGATGTGCCCGCACCGGCTGGTCCGTCGCGTGTCCCGGAAGCGATACTGTCACGGTTCGCACACCGTGCCACGTCGCATAGAGGCCCACCGGCACGGTACGGTGTGTGCAGGAAATAGTTGTCGAGACGACGCGGGGCCGCCGTTTCCCCCGGCCGCCCCGCCCCTGTGCAAGGGGGTCGAGCCATGGGGCGCGGCCGAGCTAAGGCCAAGCAGACGAAAGTGGCCCGGGAGCTCAAGTACAGCGTTCCCACCACGGACTTCGATGCACTACAGCGCGAGCTGTCGGGTAACTCATCCAATGACAGTCGCGAGGACGAGGACCGGTACGAGGACCCGTACGACGACGGGTACGACGACTACCACCGTTGACACAGGCGTGACGCGAGGGTGGGGTGGGGTCAACAGCCCCTACTCCACCCTCGCGTTCCGCCTGCGGTCTGTCGGTGCCGTCGTGCAGGCGGTTGATGTCGCGTACCGGGCGGTGCCTGTCGCGGCATCGGCCCGGAACGTGAGGAGAA
Source organism: Saccharomonospora marina XMU15 (assembly GCF_000244955.1). Lineage (GTDB taxonomy): Bacteria > Actinomycetota > Actinomycetes > Mycobacteriales > Pseudonocardiaceae > Saccharomonospora_A > Saccharomonospora_A marina. The sequence goes on from NZ_CM001439.1 coordinate 5,704,894, forward strand.
GCTGTCATGCCTGACATCCAGCGGGTAGGCGTCGTCGGCGCGGGCCTGATGGGCTCCGGCATCGCCGAGGTCCACGCCCGCGCCGGGCTGGACGTGGTGGTCACCGAGGTCAGCCAACCGGCACTCGATGCGGGCAAGAGCCGCGTCGAGAAGTCGCTACGGCGAGCCGTGCGCAGCGGCAAGCTCACCGAGGCGGAGGCCGACACGGCACTCGGCAGGATCACCTTCACCACGGACACCGCCGCGTTCGCCGATCGCGACCTCGTCGTGGAGGCCGTTCTCGAGCAGGAGCAGGCCAAGGTGGAGGTGTTCAAGTCGCTCGACAAGATCGTCGAGCGGGAGGACGCGGTTCTGGCGTCCAACACCTCGTCCATCCCGATCATGAAGCTCGGGATGGCCACCGAACGGCCGCAACAGGTGGTCGGTATCCACTTCTTCAACCCGGTGCCGGTACTGCCGCTGGTGGAACTGGTGCCTTCACTGCTGACCGGCGACAAGACGGCCGATCGCGCGGAGGCGCACGTTCGCGACGCGCTGGGCAAGACGGTGATCAGGTCGCAGGACCGCGCCGGATTCATCGTCAACGCCCTGCTCGTGCCGTACCTGCTGTCCGCGATCCGGATGTTCGAGTCCGGTTTCGCCTCCGCGGAGGACATCGATCAGGGCATGGAGAAGGGCACGGCGCATCCGATGGGTCCGCTGCGGCTGGCCGACCTGATCGGACTGGATACGATCAAGGCCATCGCGGACTCGATGTACGCCGAGTTCAAGGAGCCGCTGTACTCCTCGCCGCCGCTGCTGCTGCGCATGGTCGACGCCGGGCTGCTCGGCAAGAAGACCGGTAGGGGCTTCTACAGCTACGACTAGGCTGCGCGGCGTGCAGGCGCGGCTACGAGTGGGACTCGTCGGCGCGGGCGCATGGGGGCGGACGGTGCACGCTCCCGGCCTCGCCGATCACCCCGCCACGCGACTGACGGGCGTGTGGACCCGCCGTCCCGATCCGGCAGCAGCGCTCGCGCGGCAGTTCGGCGCGCGGATGTTCGGCTCCTTCGCCGAACTCCTCGACTCCGTGGACGCTGTCGCTTTCGCGGTGCCGCCGTCGGTACAGGCCGAGCTCGCGCCGCGGGCTGCGGCAGCGGGCAAGCACCTGATCCTCGAAAAGCCGCTCGCCACCGACCTCGTCGGCGCACGCCGCATCGCCGACGCGGTCGACGAGCACGGTGTGGTGGCGTTGCTGATGCTCACCCTGCGCTACGCGCTGCCGACGCGTGACTGGCTGGCCGGACTGGCCGAGGCGGGAAGCTGGGCAGGCGGCAGCGCGCGCTGGCTGTCCGGCGCGCTGCTGGGCGAGGTGTACGGCAACTCGCCGTGGCGGCACACCGAAGGCGCACTCGCCGACATCGGACCACACGCCTTCGACCTGCTCGACGCCGCGCTCGGCGAGATCACCGGTGTGCTCGCCGCCAGCCGCGACAGCAACGACCTGTGGCATGTGCTGCTCGAACACTCCGGCGGAGCGAGGAGCACGGTGGCTCTTTCGAACCGGCTGCCGATGCGACCGACCGTTGTCGAGTTCGCCGTGTACGGCGAACACGGGTTCCGCTCGCTGGCCGGGAAGCCGCACTCGCGGGCGGAGTCCTACACCTCACTGCTCGACGACTTCGCTGCCATGATCGCCACCGGCACCCTGGCGCACCCGTGCGACGTGCGCCGAGGGGTGCACCTGCAACGGGTGATCGCCGACTGCTTTCGCCTACTGCCGTGACGGCGGCACCGGCGCCGCCGGTGGTCAGTCGTCGAACTTCCCGCGCCGCCCCCGCTTGAGCTCTCCTCGCCGCTTCTTGGCCGAGATGCGCCGCTCCCGCGAACCCCTTGTGGGTTTCGTAGGGCGGCGCTTGCGTGGGGGTGGCGCCGCTGCTTCCCGCAGCAAGGCGACGAGCCGCTCTCTGGCGGCCTGCCGGTTGGCGAGTTGGGCTCGGTGCTCGCTCGCCACGACGGTGAGCACGCCACCGTTGAGCCGATTGGCCAGCCGCGCGAGCAGCCGTGGCCGCAGGTCTTCGGGCACCGACGGCGAGCGGGCGAGGTCGAACGAGAGCTCCACCCGCGACGAGGTGGTGTTGACGCCCTGCCCACCGGGACCGGAGGCACGGGAGAACCGCTCGGTCAGCTCCGCGTCCGGGACGGCCAGCCGCGTGCTGACCCGGAGGTCAGAACCGGGGGTGGTCACCGGTCAGCGTGGCTCTCGGGCCGTCGGGGTCATCGGCGGGTCGAACGGTGCCGAGCACCCATGCGGGCACGTGCCGGGCGGTGAGTACGGCCAACGCCCTGTCGACGTCCTCGGGGGACACGACCGCGACCATCCCGACGCCCATGTTGAACGTGCGTTCCATCTCCTGCGACTCCACCTTGCCCCGATGCGCGATCAGCGCGAACACCGGCGCTGGTGTCCAGGTGTGTCGCTCGAGGTGGGCGACGAGGCCCCGGGGCAACACTCGGGCGAGGTTGGCCACCAGTCCACCGCCTGTGATGTGCGCGAACGTGCGCACCTCGGCCTCCGCGGCCAGCGCGAGGCAGTCCTTGGCGTAGATGCGGGTCGGCTCGAGCAACTCCTCGCCCAGCGTGCGCCCGAACTCCTCGACATGGCCGTCCAGTGGCATCCGGGCGATGTCGAGCAGCACGTGGCGAGCCAGCGAGTACCCGTTGGAGTGCAGCCCGGTGGACCCCATGGCGATGACGACATCGCCGGGGCGCACCTTGGCCGGGCCGAGCACGTCGGCGGCCTCCACCACACCGACCCCGGTGGCCGAGATGTCGTAGTCGTGTTCAGCCATCATGCCGGGATGTTCAGCGGTCTCCCCGCCGAGCAACGCACAGCCCGCCTGCACGCAGCCCTCGGCGATCCCGGAGACGATCGAGGAGATTCGCTGCGCAACGACCTTGCCCACGGCGATGTAGTCCTGCAGGAACAGCGGCTCCGCACCGGTGACGACCAGATCGTCGACCACCATCGCGACGAGGTCGATGCCCACCGTGTCGTGCTTGTCCAACGCCTTCGCCACGGCGATCTTGGTGCCGACGCCGTCGGTGGACGCCGCGAGCAGCGGCTCCTTCCAGCGTCCCGCCTTCAGCGAGAACAGTCCGGCGAACCCGCCGACACCGCCGACCACCTCGGGCCTTGCTGCCCGGGCGGCGTGGGGCTTGAGCAACTCGACAGCGTGATCGCCTGCGTCGATGTCGACACCAGCGGCGGCATACGTAGCGCTCGTGGGCTCGCTCACGAAGCGGTCTCCATCCTGGGGCTGCGACGGCTATGGACGCCTGACGGCATCCTCGGCACCGTACCCGGCCGAGGTCTGCGGCATGCAGGACCCGTTGCCCGCCGCACCACTGCCCAGGTTCTCCAGCAGGTGCTTACCGATCAGGGCGTCTTCGGGCAGCGGGATGGGGTAGTTCCCGTCGAAGCACGCCGTGCACAGCCTCGACCTCGGCTGTTCTGAGGCGGCGACGAGCCCGTCGAGCGAGAGGTAGCCGAGTGAGTCCGCTCCGATGGAGCGCCTGATCCCGTCGAGGTCGGCGCCGTTGGCGACAAGCTCGGCCCTGGAGGCGAAGTCGATGCCGTAGAAGCAGGGCCAGCGCACCGGCGGCGAGGCGATCCGGACGTGGACCTCCAACGCACCGGACTCGCGCAGCATCCGCACGAGCGCACGCTGGGTGTTGCCGCGCACGATGGAGTCGTCGACGACGACGAGCCGCTTGCCCCGGATCACCTCGCGCAGCGGGTTCAGCTTGAGCCGGATGCCCAGTTGCCGGATAGTCTGCGAGGGCTGGATGAAGGTGCGGCCGACGTAGGCGTTCTTGACCAGTCCGGAGCCGTAGGGGATACCGGAGGCCTGTGCGTAACCGATCGCCGCGGGCGTGCCCGACTCCGGCACCGGGATGACGAGGTCGGCATCGGCGGGGTGCTCCTCAGCCAGCTTGCGCCCGATCTCCACTCTGGTGGCGTGCACGCTGCGGCCGGCGATGGTGGTGTCCGGCCTGGCGAGGTAGACGTACTCGAACACGCAGCCTTTCGGCTCCGGGTTGGCGAACCGGGTGGATCGCAGCCCGCCCGCGTCGATGGCGATCAACTCGCCGGGCTCCACCTCGCGGACGAACGAAGCACCGACGATGTCGAGTGCGGCCGTCTCACTCGCGACGACCCAGCCGCGCTCCAACCTGCCCAGCACGAGCGGGCGCACACCGTGTGGATCGCGGGCGGCGTAAAGCGTGTTCTCGTCGGCGAAGGTCAGGCAGAAGGCACCGCGGATGGTGGGAAGCAGTTCGACGGCCGCGGCCTCTATCCCCTTGTCCGCCGCGGCAGCGGCGAGCAGGCCACAGATCAGGTCGGAATCGGTCGTCGCTCCGGCCGAGTCCACGACACCGAGTTCACGGGCCCGCTCGTGCAGTTCGTGAGTGTTGACCAGATTGCCGTTGTGGCCGAGCGAGAGGCCGGTGCCTGCCGCGGTGGTCCGAAACGTCGGCTGGGCGTTCTCCCAACTGCCGCCGCCGGTCGTGGAGTAGCGGCAGTGCCCGATCGAGACGTGGCCCTGCAACGACGAGAGCACCTGCTCGTCGAAGACCTGACTGACCAGGCCCAGGTCCTTGAACACGACGATCTGGCTGCCGTCGGAGACGGATATGCCCGCCGCCTCCTGCCCTCGATGCTGGAGGGCGTACAGACCGTAGTAGCTGAGTTTCGCGACGTCCTCGCCCGGCGCCCAGACGCCGAACACACCGCACTCCTCGCGAGGCTCGGCCTCGAGCTGATCCACCGAAAGGCTCCCCTGAACGAGAGAACGGGCCACTACCAGTGTAGGTCGCCGGTAGCGGCCCGGTCCGGTGATGTAGGGCTCACGCCGTGGCCATCAACCACTTCGCGCGGCCCGACTCACCCCGGACCCAACACCCGCCCCCGCGGTGGGAGTAGTGCGGTGTGTAGTCCTCGTCGCCGAGGGAGAGCAGGTCGCCGACCACGGGTTGCATCGCACCGGAGGAGCTCCACAGCACGGTCGTCGGCTGCAGCACGTCGTCCTCGTCGTGCGGCATCCGCATGGCGGTCACGTCGTCCTCGCCGTCGAGGCGCACCACGTCGATCACCGTGCCGTGCGCCCGGATGCCGACCACGGTGACGACCTCGCCGTTGGCGTCGCGGGGATGTAGGAACCGGTAGCCCCTGGCGATCAGGGTGCCCAGCACTTCTTCGACCGTCAGTTCAGGCGACAATGTCATCGAACTCGCCATCCTTCGCTCCCGCGAGGAATGCCTCCACCTCGGCGCGCGTGTAGACCAGCGCGGGACCTCGAGGATCACGCGAGTTGCGCACGGCCACCTCACCGGTACCGAGTGGTGCCAGCTCGACGCAGTTTCCCATCGCACCGCTGTAGGTGCTCTTGCGCCAAGCCGCGTCCGTCAGCAGTTCCGAAGAGACCCCGTTGGGAATCCGCTTCGCCATGATCCTCACCTTCCCGACCAAACACACTGGAGGATGCATCTGCACGTGCAACCGATCGTGCACAGACGGTAGCACGTGCCCATGCAGGTGTGAATGCACGTGCAGATGCCCGATCATGTGATCGTCGTCGCAGGACCGAGGCGGTGTTACCTCCCCGATCGGGGGTACCGGCCTTGGCGATCTGTCCTGGCGACTCAGCCTTCGGCGCGGGCCTTGGCCAGCAACTGCCGGGACCGGTCGGGCGTCTCCGCGTCGACGGCAAGCCGGTCCAGCGAACGGCCGATGAGTTCGATCTCGTCGGGGCGGTCCAGGTACAGCCCGCCCGCGATGTGCTCGATGTAGCCGATGTTCGGTAGCTCCGGCTCCGCGAACCGCAGCAACGTGAAAGCGCCCTCGGCGGCGTAGCCGCTGCGCTCGTAGGGGACGACCTGAACGGAGATGTGCGGCAGCGAGGTCAACTCGAGCAACTGGTCCAGCTGCTCCCTGTGCACCTTCCTGCCGCCGATGGGCCGGTGCAGCACCGACTCGTCGATGACGGCCCACAGCTTCGGGGCGTTCGGGCGGAACAGCACCTTCTGTCGCCGCATCCGTAACGCGACCCTGCCCTCGGCAGCCTCGCTCGCCGTCTCCGGCAGCCCGTGGGTGACGACGGCCCTCGCGTAGTCCTCGGTCTGCAACAGGCCCGGCACGAACTGCAGTTCGTAGGTCTGGATTCGCGAGGCCGCCTCTTCCAGACCGACGTAGTCGTCGAACCACTTGGGCATGTAGTCGTTGAACTTCTGCCACCAGCCCGGCTGATTCGACTCCTTCACCATGCGAAGGAAGCTCTCGCGCTCGGCGGGGTCCCCGACCCCGTAGAGGGTCAGCAGATCGGCGACGTCGCGCTCCTTGAAGCCGACGCGGCCGAGTTCCAGCCGGCTGATCTTGGATTCGGAAGCGCGAATGTGGTAGCCCGCGTCGGATCTGCTGACAGCGGCCTGCTCGCGCAGGCGACGCAGCTGAGCGCCGAGGATCATCCGCCGGGCGGTAGAGCCGGTGGCGTGCTCGCCGGCGGAGGCCTCATGCGCTGCCATGTCCGCAGTCCATCCCTCTCACTACCAGTAACGCACTACCAGCTAAGACACGTGGCCGGACATCGTACCGGAGAAAAACCGCCCGATCACCGAAAGTACACCGAGCCGACGCGCAGTCAAGCGGCTACCGCCGTTTACCCTGACGAACCGAACGCATACGCTACGTGGGTCCGGCGACAACAACTCCATCAGACGCCTTGCGAGGTACTCCGACGATGCCCGCCACAATCCCGGAATCCGAGCGCCCGCCTTCGACGGCGATCGACACGACGACGCCGAGCATCGCACGGGCCTACGACTACGCCCTCGGAGGCAAGGACAACTACGAGGTCGACCGCGAACTGCTGCGGCAGCTGAACGCCGCGGTGCCCGAGGTGGCGAGCATCGCGATCACCAACCGATCGTTCTTGATCCGGGCCGTCCGGTTCCTGTCGATGCAGGCAGGCATCGACCAGTACCTCGACTGCGGTTCGGGCCTGCCCACCGCCGAGAACACCCACCAGGTCGCGCAGCGCCTCAACCCACAGGCACGTGTGGTCTACGTGGACAACGACCCAGTCGTACTGGCCCACGGCCGCGCGCTGCTCGAGGAGAACGAGAACACCGCCTTCCTCGGCGCGGACATCTTCAACCCGCCGGAGGTACTCGAGGCCGAAACCGTGCGGCGGCTGCTGGACTTCAGCCGCCCGATCGGCCTGCTCCAGGTCGCGACCATGCACCACCACAGCGCCGACTTCGGCCTCCCGCCCGCCGAGGTGATGCGGTCCTACATCGACGCGCTGCCTTCCGGTTCCTACGTCGCCTTCACGCACTTCTTCGACCCGGAGAACGAGCACAGCGAGGTGGCGCAGCGGGTGCAGACCATCCTCAACTCCAGCATCAGCAAGGGCTTCTTCCGCACCCGTGCGGAGATCATGCAGATGCTGGAGGGGCTTGAACTGGTCGAGCCGGGCCTCGTCGTCAACGACGAATGGTGGCCGGACGGGCCGAGGATCAAACCGCTGCCCGCCGCCGGACACTGCATCGTCGGAGCCGTCGGCCGCAAGCCCTGACCGCACGTGGCCTCGGGTCCTACACCCGCACGATGGGAAGCCAGCGGGACAGGTCGGCGCGCGTTCCCGAGGCGCTGACCCGCCCCTGCCGCCGCGCCTCGGTCCACTCCAGACGGCCGGTGGCGAGCTCCAGCCACGTGCGGGCGTCGGTTTCGACCACGTTGCCGGGTGTGCCCCTGGTGTGGCGAGGGCCTGCTACACATTGGACGGCGGCGAACGGTGGAACCCTCACCTCGACGCTTCGTCCGGGGGCGATCGCGGCGAGGGTACGCAGGCTGAGCCGTACGGCCGAGGCAAGGTCGGCACGCGCGGGAGCCGCGTCCGCACCGTCCAGCCAGGGCGACACGGCCGCCACCGCGGCTCTCAACTCGCCGGGGTCCACCTGGCGCGAAGTGGGCATGCCACAACAGTAGAGTGGCCACCCAGGTACGAACACACGGCACGACGTGGGGAAGCACATGGCGCAGCGGGATGACGCAGACCGCCTGGTGCCCGACGGGACCGCGGTCATCAGGACGCCGGAGATCACGCCTGAGATGCGGGCCAACGCGAGGGCGAACCCCGGGAGTTGGCTGTACGTCATCGACGAGGCGTTCGATCCCAGTGGACGTGTCCCTTCCTGGGCGGTCGTCGGCGCCTATCCGGTCAACTCCGACGGTGAGATCATCGAGGACTTCCATCCCAACGACCGTTACCGCCCCTCCCCGAAGGCGCTCGGGCTGCCTGAGCCTGCCAACGACCTGGAGCGGCTGCTGCAACTGGTGTATGCCCGGCACCGCCCCGCCGAGGACCTGCCGCGTGCCGTGCTCGACTCGACGCTGTTCGTCTACGCGTGGTCGCCCGCGCAGCGAACGGTGGTCGGTTTCCACGACGCCGATGGCGATGTCGCGGTGCCCGCGTACACGGCCAAGTCGCTGGTGCCGGGTGACTGGCCGCATGCGCGGGCAGTGCTCGGCCGCGAGATCGTCGAGCTACTCGGTGGTCACCCGGTCGTGCTGAACCCGCACGACCTCGTCACGGCCGTCGTGCCTGCGCAAGACCTGGAGGAGGCGCTTCGCGGGCGAGGCTGACCGCACTCGTTCCCGACTCTGCCGTGTGACACCCGGTTCGCGGGCGGTAGCCCCCACAGGCATGGTGCCTGTGGGGACGCCAACGAAGCGGGAGTCAACGTGACAGTTCGCAGACCTTTCGCCTGGCTCGCCTGCGCGGTGCTCGCCTCGGCGAGCCTCGTCGCCACCGGTGCGCAGGCATCGGCGGCCGACGAGTACGCGGGCGCGGCAAACAGACATGCGGGATCTCAGATCGCCCTGCACGAGGGGGTCCACGGGCAACCCCGGCCCGCCGCGAGGATGGCGGGCGAACAGCTACTCGGTCACGACGTCAGCGGCTGGCAGGGCGATGTGGACTGGCCTTCGGCACGTGAGGGTGGCGCGCGATTCGTCTACGTCAAGGCCACCGAGGGCACGGGCTACCGCAACGACCACTTCGCTCAGCAGTACAACGGGTCCTACGAGGTCGGCATGCTGCGCGGTGCGTACCACTTCGCGCGCCCCGACGTCTCCGGTGGAGCCGAGCAGGCCGAGTACTTCGTCGCAGGGGGTGGCGGTTGGAGCCCGGACGGCAGGACCCTGCCCGGTGCGCTCGACATGGAGTACAACCCGCACGGCGACGCCTGCTACGGCAAGTCGCCCGCCCAGCTGGTCGCCTGGATCAAGGCCTTTTCCGACACCTACACGCGCAGCACCGGGGTGGCTCCGGTGATCTACACCAGCACGAGTTGGTGGCAACGCTGCACCGGCGGCAGTGCCGCTTTCGGCGACACCAACCCGCTGTGGCTTGCCCGCTACGCGCCCGAGATCGGTCCGTTGCCGCCCGGCTGGGGCACTCACACGATCTGGCAGTTCTCCGACTCCGGGCGCCTTCCCGGTGATCAGAACTATTTCAACGGTGCGGCCGAGCAACTGCTCAGGTTGGCAACCGGCTGATATCGCGTGCTCCATTCGGGCCACATCCAGCGAATGGTTCTCGGTCGTGAATCACCCACTCATATCAGCGGTTTGACGACAACTAGTGACAACCGCGGCAGTTCTGCGATAGAAATCGCGCCCGAATGGCTTCCCGGCGGAGCCGTTCACAGCGAGGGCGCATTGTTGATCTTGAAGGGATAATTCCAAATGTCCACCGGACGAAGAATGTGGCGACGGTTGGTCGCCGCCGCGGCGCTCGGCTCGGCCAGCGCGCTCCTGCTCGGCGCGCTGTCCCCGGTTACCGCGGCAGCTGAGGGCGAGGACCGCCTGCGCGAGTACATCAGAGCCAACGATCACCCCATGGGCTCACAGATAGCCAGAGTGGAGGGTGATCACTCCACCCGGGAGAGCAAGCGGAGGGCGTTGCTGCCGCAGGGACGCGACGCGGATGGGATGCCCGCGATGGCCACGGTACCCGGTATCGATGTCAGTGGGTGGCAGGGAAACGTCGACTGGACCGACTGGTGGAACCAGGGCAAGCGGTTCGCCTACGTCAAGGCCACCGAGGGAACCGGGTACGAGAACCCCTATTTCGCCCAGCAGTACAACGGCTCGTACGACGTCGGCATGATTCGTGGCGCCTACCATTTCGCGCTGCCCGACCGCTCCTCCGGTGCCGCGCAGGCCAACTTCTTCGTCGACAACGGTGGTGGCTGGTCAGCCGACGGCAAGACGCTGCCCGGTGCGCTCGACATGGAGTACAACCCCTACGGCGACACCTGCTACGGCAAGAGTCAGGCCGCCATGGCCTCCTGGATCAGGGACTTCCACGACACCTACCACGCCAGAACCGGCCGCTGGCCGGTGATCTACACCTCCACGAGCTGGTGGAACCAGTGCGTCGGAACGGCACAAAGCTTCGGCAGCACCGTTCCGCTGTGGGTGGCCCGGTATGCCTCATCGGTGGGCACGTTGCCGCACGGCTGGAACTACCACACCTTCTGGCAGTACACCTCCAGCCCGATCGATCAGAACTCCTTCAACGGCAGCTACGACCGGCTGCGGGTGCTGGCCTTGGGCTGAACCCAGCGTGAACGTGGGCTCTCACCCGGCACGTTGCGCTGGTGGCCGGGTGGGAGCCCATCGCCGTGCCGTGTTGATCGCGAGGCAGAATTCCAGGTCGACATCGCGTCTGGGGAACCAGCACCCGTAGTGCGCGCGTCGGAACTGGCGGGAGAGCGCACCTGTAGGGGCGCCGCGATCCACGGAAGGCATGACCATGACGTATCCACCGCAACCCGGCCAGCCGCCGTACGGGCAACAGCCGGGCCCCTACGGCCAGGGCGGCTATCCCCAATCCGGCGGGTTCCCCCAGCAAGGCGGTCAGTACCCCGCGACAGCGGGCTATCCACAACAGGGCCAGTACCAGCAAGGCTACTACCAGCAGGGCGGGCAGTTCGGCTACCCGCAGGGTGGCGGGTTCGGTCCGCCACCGCCGAAGAAGAAGACCGGCCTGTGGGTCGGGCTTTCGGCGGGTGCCGTCGTGGTCATCGCGTTCGTCATCACCGCCTTCGTGGCTCCCGGCTTCCTGCTCTCCGATGAGGAGGACGGCGGGGGCGCGGGCGACGGTGCGGGCGGCACCGGCGCGGCCGCGGTCGCGCAACAGATCATCGACGGCCTCAACAACAAGGACACCGCCGCGCTGAACAAGTTGACGTGCTCCGGTGCCGACCAGGACGTCTCGGAAGCCATCGGTTCGGTCAACGACATCGAGAAGGCAACCCTGGGAGAGGTCAAGGAGTCGGGCAACACCGCGACCGCGAATGCCAAGGTGGTTGTCTCCGGCGACGAGTACGACGTGGTCAGCGAACTGGCCAAGAACGGCGGCAACTGGTGCTGGCAGAACCTGAGCATCGGCGGCACCGGCACCGGCACCGGGCCCACCATGACGAGCCCGAGTGAGCCAACCGGAACCGGCGACGACACCTCCGGTGGCGGGGGCGCAGCCGATGCCGAAGCAATGATCGAGGAGTTCATCGACGCCATCAACAACGGCGACAAGGCGACCGCGACAGACATGCTGTGCTCGGGCGCCGGAGAGATGAGCAAGAGCTCGCTGGACAAGGTGTTCACCGGCTCGGCCCAACTGAGCGCCGACCCCGTGAACGAGGAGGGGAGCGCTTCGGGCTCCACCTACACCTCCACCATCGAAGGCACTGTGGACGGCCAGCAGGCGTACGGAGCGGTTGCCGTGGTCGAGATCAGCGGCGAGTTGTGCGTAGCGGCGCTCTACGTCTCCTGACCTTCCCGCGTCGCGCTTCGCGAGGAGGCCGCCGAAGCCGGTGGTCTCCTCGCGACCTGCCGGGCACGCCTCGGGCGCATCACCAGCGCGGCGACGTAGTAGGTACACGGTTCGTCCCCGTGGTTGGCGTAGCGCAGGGTGACGTCCGCGGCGAGGTACACCGAGTCGCCGCGGCTCAGTTCCACCGTTCGGTCGCCGTCGACGGTCAGTGTCACGGTCCCGCTTTCCACGAAGATGAACTCGTGTGATCCGGGTGCGTAGGGCGGGTAGTCGGCGGGAACGCATCCCGGGGGCAGCGTGGAACGGACCCACTCGAAGTTCACACCCGGCACCACGGGTGTGAGAATCGTGCGATGCCATCCGCCCGGCTCGGCGACGGTGTCCTGCTCCGCGGCGCGGCGAACGATGACCCGCTCGGCTTCCGGCTCGGTGAGCAGTTCCGTCAACCTCACACCCAGGCCCACGGCGATGCGATCGAGTACCACCACCGTCGCGGCCTTGTCACCGCGCTCCACAGCCGACAGCATGCTGACACTCACCGACGACAGTTCGGCCAATCGTTGCAGCGTGAGCGCGCGCTGCGACCGCAGACATTGAATGCGTTGACCAAGGGCAGCCAGATCCATCTACACTATAGTAGTGAGCCTTTCCCCTATAGCGAAAAACGGCTCCGGTCCCGCCGTGCGCGCCGCCACGGACAGCGATCTGCCCGCGATTGCCGACATTTACGGGTACTACGTCACCAACAGCGTCGCCACGTTCGAACTGCAACCACCCGAGCACGCCGAATGGCTGCGCCGTTACCGCGCCATCACCGCTGCGGGCCTGCCGTTTCTCGTCGCCGAGCACCCCGACCTGGCTGGCACCGTGGCGGGCTATGCCTGCTGCACGCCGTGGAAGGCGAGGCCCGCCTACCGGCACACCGCGGAGGACTCCGTCTACCTCGACCCGCAGGCGCGGGGGCGAGGCATCGGTGGCGCGCTGCTGGATCGGTTGCTGGCCGGTTGCGTGGAAGCGAGTGTCAGGCAGGTGTTGGCGGTGATCGCAGACTCCGGCGACCCGTCCTCGACCGCACTGCACACCGGGCGCGGCTTCGCGGAGGTGGGGCGGTTGCGCGAGGTGGGGTTCAAACACGGCAGGTGGCTGGACACCGTGCTGCTACAGCGAACACTCACCGGGCAGGCGTGAGGGTGTTCCGCAGGCTGGCCCGGCGCGGGTTCTCCCCGCTGTACGCCACGGTGCTGTCCTCGATCCTGCTGCTTGTCGCCATCAGCGGGTGGCTACTGACCGACAGCGAAACCAGCCGCAGCGAGGCGCTGCGCACGGGTGGCCTCGCCGGTGGAGCGGTGGTGGCGCTCTACGCGTTGTGGCTGAACGACCGGCGCCGCCGCGTCGAGGAGGCGCGTCAGGAGGTCGAGCGCAGCAGGCACGAGTTGGAAAGTCACCGGGTCGCCGACGAACGGTTCGCCCGCGCCATCGAACTGCTCGGCCACGAAACCGATCAGGTACGCGTCGGTGCGCTGCACGCGCTCGCCGGGCTGGCTCGCGGCAGACCGGACTACACCCAGACCGTGCTCGACGTGCTGTGTTCCTACCTGCGAAGGCCGTACTCCCACCCCCGCTTCACCAGTTCGCAGGCGCCACCGGATGCCGAAGCCGAACGTGAGTTGCAGGTGCGGTTGACCGCGCAGCGACTGATCTACGACCTGCTGCCCGCCGTGGGGTCGGACGACGCACCCGCCTACGACCTGGACCTGACCGGCGCCGCCCTGGAATACCTCGACCTTTCCGGTCGCAGGCTCGGCACCGTGGTGCTGCGCTATGCCTACCTGCACAGCAGCACCAACCTCAGCGAATGCGAGTTCACCGGACCCGCCTGGTTCACCTCGACGTCCACCGGCGACGGCAGGCTGTCCGGCCGGTTCCGCTGCCGCGACACCGTTTTCCGCGAACGGGCGTGGTTCAGCAAGACCAAGTTCAACTCGCTCGCCGACTTCACGGGCACGCGCTTCGGGGGTGAGACCGGGTTCGCCGATGCCACGTTCCTCGGTGACGCCGTACTGTGTGACACCTCCTTCGCCGCCGGGCTGGATCTTCGGCGGGCCACCTTCGACAGCTTCGTCGACCTGCGCTGGCGCACCGAGCCGGCGGGGATCTCGCTGTTCAACACGCTTGTCAACCCCGATCGGGACGTCCAGCTACCGCCGGGCTGGACCACCGAGGCGATGCCGGACGGCCGCGCCCGGCTACGGGTGCGTGAATAGGCCCGCAGTGGCGGCGGCGCCCTACCGGTAGCCGGGCAGGGCGAACGCTTGCGCGACGGCGCGTTCGATGGTGTGGGCGTCGATGCCGGCCTGCTCGGCGATGGTGAAGCCGAGTTCGAGCACGCGGAAGGCGATGGCACGCAGGGCGGGCGCGGCGTCGAGGTGCCCGCGGTCCTGGCGGTGGTAGAGGGGTTCGGTTTCGGCGTCGATGGCGCGGGCGATGCGCAGCAGCGCGGCGGGCAGGTCGCGGTGGGGTGGGCGGCGCAGCGCGCGGAGCGCGGCGAGGTCGGGATCAGTACCGGCGTCCTCGTCGGTGAGCGGCGAGGACTCGACCGGACGGCGGCTGATCGCGTGCAGCAGGGTAGCGACCCGGTCCGGATCGGTGTCGTGGCTGAGCAGCCGGGTGATCGCGTCGAGCTGTTCGGCGGTGGGTGGCGTGTAGAGCGCGACTCCGGGCTCGGGTGCGGGGCGCGCAGTGGTGTCCGGTCCGGCGCAGCGCGGCGGGGTCAGCGATTCCCCGTCACGTTCGATCATCAGCGACCCCCCCCCGGCGGTTCCGGTATGGCGGCGACACCGCAGGAAGCGGGTTCGCCGGTGTGGAACCTACGGACCTGGCAGGGGTGGCTCGGTGAGAGATACGTCCAGATACGTATCGATACAAGGCGCGGATCGGCGGCACCTACGTCGCGCAACGCTGGGTCGCTGCCGCCGGGGCGCTCGCACCACCTGAGCGTCCCGGGCAGCGCGTCACTCGCGGTGTGCCGGGGCGTGCTGCTTCGCGTACTCGTGAGCCCAGCGGTAATCGGGTTTGCCGGTGGGTGAGCGAACGACGCACTCGGTGAACCACACCGTGCGCGGCACCTTGTAGCCCGAGAGCCGCTCCCGCACGTGATCCGCCAGTGAGGCGAACTCGGGCTGCCTGCCGGCTCTTGGCTGGATCACCGCCGCGACCCGCTGCCCGAACCGCTCGTCCGGTACGCCGATCACCACGGCGTCGAAGACGTCGGTATGGGACTTGAGCACGGCCTCCACTTCCTCGGGAAAGACCTTCTCACCGCCGGTGTTGACGCACATGTTCCCGCGCCCGAGTAGCCGGATCGCGCCGTCGGGCTCCACGGTGGCGTAGTCGCCCGGCGTCACGTACCGCTTCCCGCCGACCTCGACGAACATCGACTTCGTCTTCTCCGGGTCCTTGTAGTACCCGATCGGCAGGTGGCCACCTCGGGCGAGCCTGCCGACGATCCCCGAACCGGGCGCGATCGGCCGGTCCTCGTCGTCCAGCACGACGGTCTCCCTGCCCGGCCGCACCTTGGGTCCGCCGTGGTCGAGATCGTCCCGCGTCGCGACGGAGATCCCGCCGAAGCCGGTCTCGGACGCACCGATCGAGTCGCTGATCAGCACGTTCGGCAGCGCGTCGAGCAGTTGCCGCTTCACACTCGGGGAGAACAGTGCCGCTCCGCTGCCGATCGCGACCAGCGACGAGGTGTCGTAGGAGCCCCCGGCGAGCGCGTCGGCAAGCGGTCTGGCCATCGCGTCGCCCGTGATCACGGCGATGTTCACCCGGTGCCGCTGCACCAGCCGCCACACCTCGTCCGGGTCGAACCGTGGTGTGAACACCAGCGTGCCGCCGGTGAACAGCGCCGAAAGCGACGGCCACTGCGCCGCGGCGTGGATCAGCGGTGGCATCGGCAGCCAGGTGGCGCCATCGCCTGCCGCCCCGTTTCGAGCCTGCTCCCACTCGTCCTCGATCGCCGCACCGGTGTAGAAGTCGAACCCGCCGCCGAGCACCCGCCAGATGTCCTCGTGCCGCCACAACACACCCTTCGGATCACCCGTGGTGCCGCCGGTGTAGAGGATGTAGCGGTCGTCGCTGCGGCGTTCCTCGAAATCCCGCTGTGCACTCGCGCCCGCGAGTGCGGATTCGTACTCGACGCCGCCGTAGGACTCGTAGTCGTGGCCGGACTCGTCGTCCACCACCACGACGTGCCGCAGCGCGGGCACGTCCGGAAGCACCGAAGCCACCGCATCGCCGAACCGGCGCTCGTGCACGAGCGCGGAAAGGTCGGCGTTGTCGAACAGGTAGCGCAACTCGTCGCTGACGTAGCGGTAGTTGACGTTGATGGCGACCGCTCGCAGTTTGTAGGCGGCCAGCATGGTCTCCATCGCCTCGGCCGAGTTGCGCAACTGGAAGCCGATATGCGAATCGCGGCCGAGGCCCTGCGCGGCGAAGTGGTGGGCAAGCCGGTTCGCCCGCCGATCCAACTCGGCGAAAGTGAACGCGCGCTCGCCGTCGATCACGGCGAGCCGGTCGGGCATCAGATCAACGGCGTGCTCGAAGAGGTCAGCGATGTTGAAGGCCATCGGCATTCACCAGATCGCGACCGGCGCCTGTCCCCTGCGGAAGTAGCCGGGGATACGCTGGCCGGACGTCGCCCGCTCGATGCGCTTCTTCATGCCGTCGGACAGCGCGTCGTTCTTGATCATTTCGAGGTAGACGGCGGACACGTTGCCGAAGTCGAAGAAGTCCCGCTGCCACGACCACATTCCGTTGCCGCCGTAGCGAAACCAGCTTCCCCCGATGCCGGGCACCTCGTAGGCGGTGCCGTCCGGCCTCGTGGCCTCGGCGAGCTGCTTCCACAGCCCGATGACCTCGCCCTGCCGGTCATCGACGATGATCTTCTGGTACGGGTAGCGCCACCCTTCCAGGCCCTCCATTTCCTGCCCGAGCGCGATGTCACGGATCTCGTCCCGCCCGACGGCCATGAAGTCCTGCTCCGGCCCGACGTTCCAGCCGTAGGTGGCATCCTCCGTGTACATCAGCGCCAGCGGACGCCAGTCACCCGCGTGTTCGCAGCGTTCGTTCTCCGCCAGCCAGCGGTCGACCATCTCGTCGAGTTCAGCACGGGGAAACGCGGGCATCGCATCCTCCTGGTTGTGGTGGGGCGGGGTGCTCGGTCACGAGTCGATTCGCAGCGCCTGGGTGGGGCAGTACCGCACGGCTCGGCGCACGTCCGCGTGCAGTTCCTCGGGTGGTTGCTGGTCGAGGATCTCGACCTTTCCCTTCTTCGGCACCGAGAACACCTCCGGTGCCTCCAGTTCGCACATCGCGTGCCCCTGGCACAGGTCGGCATCAGCGCTGATCCTCATCGGCGGCTCCTGCGCCGGTAGGAGACCACGCACGGCTGGGCAAGCTGCACGACCATCTTGCTGTGATCGTTGCGGTAGGTCTCCTGCGGCTGCGCGAACGAGAACTCGAACTGGCGCAACAACACCGAGAAGATCGCCTTGAGTTGAATCGTCGCGAACATCGCGCCAACACAGCGGTGCCGCCCGGCACCGAACGGGATCCACGTCCACCGGTTGACGATGTCCTCCTGGCGCGGCTCGACGTAGCGGTCCGGGTCGAAGGCGTCAGGATCGGGAAAGTCCTCGGGAATCCGGTTGGAGACGGCGGGCGTCGCGCCGACCAGCGAACCCTTCGGAATGCGGTACCCGTTCACCTCAAGGTCGTCCTTGGCCATCCGCAGCAGCAGGATCAGCGGCGGGTGCAGCCGCAGCGCCTCCTTGATCACCGACTCCAGCCTGGGTATCTGGCGTAGCGCGCGGAAGCTCACCTGCGAGCCGTCGGCGTAGAGCTCGTCGAGTTCGGCCACCACCTCGGCGAGGATGTCGGGGTGGCGCAGCAACTCGATCAGCGTCCACGCCGCCGTGCCGGAACTGGTGTGGTGACCGGCGAACATCATCGAGATGAAGATCCCGGTGATCTCGCTGGCGTCGAACCGGAGGTTGCCGTCCTCGTCCTTCACCGACATCAGGACGTCGAGCATGTCGCGGTCTTCCTTGGTGGGCGCCGGCCCGGCCGCCCGCTTGTCCATGATCTCGCTGACGAGCGCGACCAGACCCTTGCGCGCCTCGTCGCGCTTGCGGAAGCTCTCGATCGGCGCGTAGGGATCCACGTAGGCCAGAGCGTCGGTGCCCTGTTCCAGGTCGTGGTAGAGGTGCGCGAACCGCTCGTCCAGTTCCTCACGGAACTTCTTGCCGACAAGGCACGCCGAGGACGTGTAGATGGTGAGCTCGGCGAAGGTGTCGAGCAGGTCGAGCTGGCCCTGCTCACCCCACGACGCGATCATTCGCTCGACTTCCTCGGCGATCGTCGCGGCGTGGCCCTTCATGTGCTCACCCCGCAGGGCCTGGTTGTGCAGCATCTCCTTGCGCCGCTCCGGACTGGCGTCGAACACCACACCCTCGCCGAAGATCGGCTTCATGAAGGGGTACGCCTCGGCCTGGTCCAGTTCCTCGTCCGGCGAGCGGAAGAAGAACTCGTTGGCGCTCGCACCGGAAAGCAGGACCACGTCCTTGTCGGCGAGGCGGAAGCGGCCGACGTCGCCGCATTCCGAGCGAACCCGGTTCATCAGCCCGATCGGGTCGTTGCGCAGTTCCTCCAGGTGACCGTGCTCGCCGGACGAACCGGACACCTCGACGGGTTCACGAAGGGTCATTTCTCCTCCCCAAGGGGCGCCTCCGGCTGAACCTCGACCAGCGCGATGTTCACCCCGCGAGGTGCCGTCACGATCGTCGACACCGTGTCCGCGATGTCACTGGCCCGCAGGAAGTAGGGGTGGCGGGCGAATCCCCACTTGACCCAGTCCTCCAGCAGTGGCCCAACCTTGGACTCGTCGAAGTCCATGCCCATCGCGGTCTGCGTCGGGCCGGGCCGCACAACGGACGCCCGGACCCCGGTGCCCTCCAGTTCCATCTGCATGGTCCTGGCCATGGCTTCCACGCCGGACTTGGCGGGCACGTACGCGCCGACCCTTGGCCGGGGCGAGCGGACCACATCGGACCCGATGAACACGACGTCACCCCTGCGGCGGCGCACCATTCCCGGCACGACGGCCGAGACGAGCCGGTGCGCGCCGACGAGGTGCACCTGCAACTGGTGAGCGAAGGTGTCGGAGTCGAGTTCGTGGATCAGTGCCGTGTCCAGATCGCCGGCGCCGGACACCACGACCTCGATGTCGCCGAGTTCGCGGGTGGCGCTGCTGACGAACTCGTTGACCGAGTCCGCGTCGCTGACGTCCAGCGGCAGCGCGATCGCCTCGCCGCCCTGTTCCACGATCTCGGCGGCGAGTTTCTCGCACACGTTCACCCTGCGCGCCCCTAGCGCCACCGGGAAGCCCGCCTCGGCGAGCACTCTTGCCGTCGCGGCACCGATCCCGGAGGACGCACCGCTGACGATCGCGGGCCTTCGCTTCGGGTGCGGCTCGAACCTCGGCATGTCAGCGCACCTCCACCCGCACCGGCAGCGTCGCGAACCCTCGCACGTTGGTGGAGTGCACTCGCTGCGTGTTCCGCTCGTCGATGTCGTAGTCCCGGACCCGACTGGTGAACTCGGTCAGCGCGATCCGCGCCTCCAGTCGCGCGAGGTGCGCGCCGAGGCAGAAATGGCTGCCACCGCCGAAGCTGGTGAGCTGCTTGGACCTGTCGCGGTCCAGGTCGAACGTGTCGGCGCGATCGAATGCCCGCTCGTCGCGGTTGGCCGAACCGGGCAGCAGTAACAACAGCGAGCCCTCCGGCACGTCCTCGCCGTGGTAGTGCAGCTTTCGCGTCGTGGTCCTGGCGATGATCTGGCTCGAGGTGTCGTAACGCAGGGTCTCCTCGACCCAGTCGTCGATCCGCCCCGGGTCGGCCATCGGTTTGGCCAGCTCACCGGGGTTTCGCCAGCCCCAGTACAGGGCGTTGCCGAGCAGTTTCGTGGTGGTCTCGTTGCCCGCCACCACCATCAGGAACAGGAAGCCGATGATCTCGTCGTCGTCCAGCCGGTCGCCGTCGATCTCGGCGTCAAGCAGGGCCGAGGTGAGGTCGTCGGTGCGCCTCGCGCGGCGGTCGGCGACCATGTCGGCGTAGTACTGCACCAGCCGCAGCGCCGCGTCCATCGCCGAGTGCGGCACATCCTGCACGCCCTCCTCACGATGCATCACCGCATCGGCGAGGCGGCGGGTCTCGGCGCGGTCGGGCTCGGGAACACCCACCAACTCCGAAACGACGTCCATCGGCAGCTTGCCCGCGAACTCGGCGATGAAGTCGAACTCCTCGGTCTCCAACGCGGCATCAAGGTGCTGCCTGGTGAGTTCGACGATGCGTTGTTCCAACTCGCGCACCCGGCGTGGGGTGAACCCTCGCGACACGAGCGAGCGCATCCGCTGGTGCCTCGGGTCGTCCATGGCGAGGAAGGACATGGTCCTCGACGCGTGCGGACCGTAGGCGGCCGGGTCTAGCGAGACCCCGTTTGCGCTTGAGAGACCGCGGTTGTCGCGGAACCCGGCGACGACGTCGTCGTAGCGGGAAAGGGCGAAGAATCCGACCTCGCTGTTGTGGTACAGCGGCGCCTCGTCGCGCAGCCGCGCGTACGTGGGGTATGGGTCCTCGTGGAAGGCGTAGTCGTAGGGGTTGAACGCCACCCCTGCCTGCGCGACGTTGGTCATGGTTTGCCTTTCGTCAGCGGGACGCGGGAGGCTACTCCCGCAACGACAGCGCGACCTTGGGGCAGGAGGCGACCGCCTGCCGTACCCGCTGTTCGGTGTCGCTGTCGGGTTGGGCCTTGATGTGCAGCTGCTCGTCGTCGTCCAGTTCGAACACCTCGGGCGCGATCGCCTCGCACACACCGTTGGCCTCGCACATGTCGTAGTCGACGACGACCTCGGGGACGCCTCGCGCGCTCATCGCAGCTTCACCCGCATTTCCTTGATCCCGTTGATGAAGTTCGATCGCAACCTGCGTGGCGGTGCAACGAGTTCCATGTCGGGCAGGCGCTGCGCGATCGTCTCGAACAGCACGCGAAGCTCCAGCCTCGCGAGGTGCGTGCCGAGGCAGTAGTGCGGTCCGCCGCCGCCGAAAGCGATGTGGGGGTTGGGATCGCGCTCGATGTCGAAGGTGTGCGGATCGTCGAAGACGGCCTCGTCCCGGTTGGCCGAGGGGTAGAAGATGACGACCTTGTCGCCCCGCTTCACCGGCTGGCCCCCGATCTCGGTGTCCCTCGTCGCGGTGCGCCGAAAGTCCATGACGGGACTCACCCAGCGCAGGATCTCCTCGACCGCCTTGGGGGCGAGGCCGGGATCGGCGACCAGCTTGCGGTACTGGTCGCGGTTCTCCAGCAACGCGTGCATCCCGCCGGTGGCGGCGTTGCGGGTGGTCTCGTTGCCCGCCACCACCAGCAGCACGAAGAACATGTTGAACTCCATCTCCGAAAGCACGTCGCCTTCGGAGTCGGGTTGCAGCAGCTTCGTCACGATGTCGTCGCGCGGGCACGACCGGCGCTGCTCGGCCATTTCGTTGGCGTAGGAGAAGATTTCGATGGCGGCCAGCTCGCCGTCGGCCTCGGTGGTCTGGAACTCGGGATCGTCGAACCCGATCATGCGGTTGGACCAGTCGAAGAGCTTCTCGCTGTCCTGCGGTGGAGCGCCCATCAGCTCCGCGATCACCGCGAGCGGCAACTGCGCCGCGACGTCGTGCACGAAGTCCACCTCGGTGCGGCCTTCCAAGCTGTCCATGATGGACTCACACACTGCGCGGACGCGTGGCTCCAGCCTGCTCACCATTCGAGGGGTGAAGCCGCGGTTCACCAGGTTGCGCTGCCTGGTGTGCTCGGGGGCGTCCAGGTTGACCATCATGGCCCGCTGTTTCGCCATGACCTCTTCGTCGAAGAAGTCTGTCAGCGACGTCGTTCCGACGTAGGAGGAGAACGTCTGCGCGTCCCGGGAGACGGCGACGACGTCCGCATGGCGCGTGACCGCCCAGAAACCCTTGCTCGGTGGCTCCTCCGGCTGCCAGTAGACGGGTGAGGATCGCCGGAGTTCGGTGAAGAATTCGTGTGGAACGGATTGCTGGTAGACGTCCGGATCATAGAGCCGAACCGAGGGAACACTCATCGCTGAAATCCCATCAGTTGTCGCCTTCGACGCGAAAAATGTAACACGTTCTCGCTTCGCTAGACAACTGTCCAGATTTCGGTCCAGCCAGGAGTCGGCGTCAGTCCGCTGGGGCGAGTGCCGCGCCCACCCTGCGCCCGGAGAAGACGCAGTCCGCGATCGACAGCCCGCTGACATAGGACTGCGAACACACCCCCACCGCGTTGCGGCCCGCCGCGTACAGCCCCGGCACCGTAGAACCGTCCTCGGAGAGCACGGCGCCCGTCCGCTCGTCCACGGCCAGCCCGCCAAGGGTGATCATCGGGCAGGGATAGCCCCGCTGCGCACGCAGCGAGCAGTCGAAGACGTAGTACGGCCCGCGCTCCAGCGGGTGCACGTGATCGGCGTCCTTGCCCATCCGGTCGGGCGCACCCGCTCGCGCGTCGGCGTTGTAGGCCTCCACGGTGCACCGCAGTCCGTCGGGGTCTATCCCGGCCCGACGCGCGGCCTGCTCCAGGTCCGCGCCTTTGTGGTGGCCGACGGTGAACAGGTAGGTCGCCTGCAACCGCTGGAACCACAGCGTCTGGCTCGGCAGTTGCCGCTTGGCCTCCTCCAGCACGCGGCTGTCGACGACCAGGTATGCCTTCGCGCCCTCCTGCCGCGCGATGTGGTCGCCGATCCTGGCGCCGTAGTACAACTCGTTGCAGATGCGTTCACCCGCGGTGTTGACCAGCACACCCTCCACCAGCGCCAACGGCGGGTTGTAGAACCGCCACGCCGAAACCCGGTCCAGGTAGTCGGTACGGCCACCCACCGAACGACCGAGATCGATCCCGCTGCCGTCATCGGCGATCGTGCCCAGCGATGATCCGCTGCGATAGGCGGGTGCGTGTTCGGCGAGCATCTTCCTGTTGAAGACGAAGCCGCCCGCGGCCAGCACCACACCGCGCCGGGCGCGGAACCTTCGCAGGGTGGCGTACTTGTGCTCGATCCGCCTTATCGGCTTGTCGAGCAACCGCCCCAGCGGTCGGTAGTAGATGTTGAGCTTTCGATTCGACAGCGACATCAGCCGGTGCAGCAGCCTCGGCAGTCCTCTGGAGAGCTCCAGGCATTCGATGCCGATCACGTGACCGTTGGCGTCGGTGATCAGTTCGGTGGCCCTGTTCTGCAGCCGCACGGAGATGTCGCGCTTGGCGACGGCCGACCGCAACGCCTTGAACAGCACCTTGCCGGAGGTCCCTCGGCCCTTGGTGCGATGGCCGCGCGGGGCCGGTGTCGCCTTGTCGCGAAACGGCGGGGCCAGTTCGTTTCCGGAGTAGTAAAGGTAGTAGTCGTTGGTCGGGTAGGAGGTCTTGCGCGGCGACATGCTGCCTTCGAACGGAACGCCGTTGGCTTCTAGCCATCGCAGGTTTTCCACGCTCTGCTCGCAGAACCGGGCGAGAGTCTCCTCGCCGACCGCGTCCTCGACCTCCATCCGCAGGTAGTCGAGCATGGCCTGCGTCGTGTCGGTGTAGCCGGCCTGCCGCTGCTGCTCGGTGCCGCCGCCCGCGTACACGATGCCGCCACTGATCTCGGTGGCTCCTCCGCCCCGGAACCGGTCGACGACAAGCACCTCGGCACCGCGATCGGTGGCTTCGATCGCCGCGCAGGCTCCCGCGCCGCCGAAACCGACGATCACGATGTCCGCCTCGGCATCCCACTGCTCAACCATGTACCGCTCCTCACGACCGACCACCGCAGGCACAAGACGTTTCGCGGCAAAACTGTAACACGTTTCAGTGCGGGGTAGCCGACGTCGAATTGGCGAGAGCACCGGTTCCCGTCCGGCGAAGCTGCTCGGCGACCGGGTGACTAACCACCACCGCCGCCCAGCAAGCCCTCCACGGCCACCATCACAGCGGACGCGGTGACCGTGACAACCCCCGCCGCACGGATCTTGGCGGTGGCATAGACCTTTCTTCCGTCCTTACCGGCGTATGCGGCTTCGACGTCGAGGTCGGTGTCGAACGGCGTCCCACGGTGGTACTCCACGGCGAGCGAAACGGTCATGGCGGGCCAGCCCGCGCCCGCTACGGCACGCCCTACGGCGTGGTCGAGCACCGCGGCCAGCCAGCCGCCGTGGACCCGCCCTGGCGCACCCTGGTGAGCGATCCCGAACCGCACCCGCGCGCTCACCACGCCCTCGCCACCGCTGAACCCGGTGAGCGGAGGCGCGAGCGGGTTGCCCACGCCCTCGACGGGGTTGTCGAAGGTGAGCGACCTCGCGTCCGGAACACGCAGGCCGGCGGGGTGCTCGGACTTCCCGCCACAGCCGTCGAGCGAGTCGGCCACCGAGCTGACCCGTTCGACGGCCCGCGCCAGTTCATCCTCGCCTGCAGTGGTGCGCACGGTCGCCTCGATGAGCCGCCGGACCTGCTCCGCCAGCAGGGCCCGCTGTGTCGTCATCTACCCGACCCCTCTTCTACTAGAACAGGTTTCACCCAGTCGGCGGCCAGAGTATCCCTAGCGACATCCCGCACAATATCCTCCGACTGAGAAACGCGTTCTACCAAGCGAGAGCCTTGCGGGCACGTACCACCCAGACTAGAGTCTGGACACATGTCCAATCGGATGGGGAGACTGCCATGAGCCGCTGGCCCGCCAGCACGTCGCCACTGCTCATCGACGGCGCGCTGGAACCCGGCAGCGCGGGAACGTTCGAGACGATCAACCCTGCCACCGAGGAAATCCTCGGCACGGCTGCCGACGCGGACGGCTCCGACCTCGACCGCGCCATCTCAGCGGCCAGAAACGCCTTCGACGAATCCGAATGGGCACGCGACCCGCGGTTTCGCGCGCACTGCCTGCGGCAGTTGAGCAAGGTGCTCAGCGAGCACAGCGAAAGCCTTCGCGAAATCACCGTCGCCGAGGCCGGAGTACCCGTGTCACTCACTCGCGGCCCGCAACTCGACATTCCTGTCGCCGACCTGACGTGGTTCGCCGACCTGGCGACCTCCTACGAGTGGGTCAGCGACCTCGGCAGAGCCGAGCCGATGGGCATCCCGACGCGGCGCAGGCTGCTGCGCGAACCCACCGGCGTCGTCGGTGCCATCACGCCGTGGAACTTCCCGCACCAGATCAACTTCGCCAAGCTCGGACCCGCACTCGCCGCGGGCAACACCGTGGTGCTCAAACCCGCGCCCGACACCCCGTGGTGCGCCGCCGCCGTCGGCGAACTGATCGCCGAACACACCGACATCCCGCCCGGCGTGGTCAACATCGTCACCTCCCGCGACCACACGCTCGGCGCGCAACTGGCGGAGGACCCCAGGGTGGACCTGATTTCGTTCACCGGGTCGACCGCCACCGGCCGATCGGTGATGACGACCGCGGCGCAGACCATCAAGAAGGTCTTCCTCGAACTCGGCGGCAAGTCCGCGTTCGTCGTGCTCGACGACGCCGATATCGCCGCAGCCTGCGCGCTGGCCGCGTTCACCGTGGCCACGCACGCCGGGCAGGGTTGCGCGATCACCACCCGGCTGCTCGTGCCGAGGGCCCGCTACACCGAAGCACTCGAAGCGACGGCGTCGGCGCTCAACGGCATCAAGCCCGGCCCTCCCGACGATCCCGGCACCATCTGCGGTCCCGTCGTCTCCGCGAAGCAACGGGATCGGGTGGAGGGCTACCTGCGGCTCGCCCGCGCCGAGGGCGGCGAGATCGTCTGCGGCGGCGATCGACCTTCCGGGCTCGACCGCGGCTTCTACGTCGAGCCGACGCTGATCGCGGGCCTGCCCAACACCTCGCGGGTCGTGCGGGAGGAGATCTTCGGGCCGGTGTTGACGATCCTGCCGCACGACGGCGACGACGACGCCGTTCGCATCGCCAACGACTCGCCCTACGGGCTGTCCGGCTCCGTCTACGGCGGCGACCTGGAGCGGGCGCGCGAGGTCGGGGCGCGCATCCGCACCGGAACGCTGAGCATCAACGGCGGCGTCTGGTACTCGGTCGACGCGCCGTTCGGCGGATACAAGCAGTCCGGAATCGGCAGGGAAATGGGCGTGGCCGGGTTCGAGGAGTACCTGGAGACCAAGCTCGTCGCCGAGCCCGCGGAAGAGAAGGGCCAGCAATGAGCCGTTTCGAAGGCAAGGTCGCGATCGTCACCGGAGCCGCACAGGGAATCGGCGAGGCCTACGCCCGCGCGCTCGCTCGGGAAGGCGCGAGCGTGGTGGTCGCCGACCGCAACACCGAGGCAGGAAACCGAGTCGCCAAGGAGATCGCGGCGGACGGCGGTAGCGCCGCCTGCACCGAAGTGGACGTTTCCCTGCCGGAGTCCGCGCAGGCCATGGCCGACTTCACCGTCGAGCGGTTCGGCGGTATCGACTACCTGGTGAACAACGCCGCCATCTACGGCGACATGAAACTGGACCTGCTGCTCACCGTGGACTGGGACTACTACAAGAAGTTCATGAGCGTGAACCTCGACGGCGCACTCGCCTGCACGCGGGCGGTGGCGCCTCACCTCACCGAGCGCGGCGGCGGCGCGATCGTGAACCAGTCGTCCACGGCGGCGTGGGTCTACTCCGGCTTCTACGGGCTCGCGAAGGTCGGCGTCAACGGGCTGACCCAGCAACTCGCGCACGAACTCGGCGGCTCGAACATCCGGATCAACGCCATCGCGCCGGGGCCCATCGACACCGAGGCGACAAGGACCGTCACGCCGAGCAAGCTCGTCGCCGACATGGTGAAGGGCTTCGCGTTGAAGCGGATGGGCACGCCGGAGGATCTCGTGGGTATGTGCCTGTTCCTACTGTCCGACGAGGCGAGCTGGATCACCGGCCAGATCTTCAACGTCGACGGCGGCCAGGTCGTGCGGTCCTGAACGGGGAAGGGAGCAGGCGATGAAACCCGTAGGCTTCATCGGGCTCGGTCAGATGGGCGCGCCGATGGCACGCAGGCTGCTCGACTGGCCTGGTGGTCTCGTCGTGTACGACAGCCGCAAGGAAGCGATGCTGCCGTTCACCGAACGGGGCTCGAAGGCCGCGGGCAGCGCCGGGGAGGTGGCGCGGTCCGCCGAGGTCATCTCGATCATGGTGCTGGACGATGAGCAGGTCGAGCAGCTCGTGACGGGACCGCAAGGGCTGCTGGCGACCGCCGCGCCAGGCACCGTGATCGCGGTGCACTCCACCATCAGTGACACCACCGCGCAGCGCCTTGCCGAGGCCGCCGCGGGCACCGGGGTCGAGATCGTCGACGCACCGGTCACCGGGGGCGCGGCGGGAGCCGCGCAGGGCAGGCTCGCGACGATGGTGGGAGCCTCCGAGGCCGCCTTCGCCCGCTGCGAGGAACCGTTTCGGCGGTGGGCCGAACTGGTCGTCCACACCGGGGGTCCGGGATCGGGAACGCGTGCCAAGCTCGCGCGCAACCTGCTGCACTTCGTCGCGTTCACGGCCGCGGCCGAAGCGCAACGGCTGGCCGAGGCAGCGGGCATCGACCTGGTGGAGCTGGGCAAGGTGGTCCGCCACTCCGACGCGGTGACCGGGGGTCCTGGCGCGATCATGCTTCGCTCCACCACCGTGGCGCTCGCCCCCGGCGACGACTGGTACCCGATCCTGACGCACGTGCGCGACCTCGGCGAGAAGGACCTGCGGCTGGCGCTCGACCTGGGAACGCGGCTCGGCGTCGAGCTACCGCTGGCCGGGTACGCGCTGCAACACTTCGCGGAAGGTCTCGGCGTGGCCGAACGGAAGCAGGAAGGCACTCGATGAGCGACAAGCGCAGGCGCGGCCTGGACATGATGGGCAAGGTCTACGGCTGGGAGTTCCAGGACGGCCCTGGTGACTTCTTCGCGACCACCGCCGACCACCTGTTCGCCGACATCTGGTCGCGGCCGGGCCTTTCCCTGCGCGACCGACGACTGCTGCTGCTGGGGGCACTCGCGGCACAGGGCCTTGACGACGTCGCCGACATCCAGGTCCAGGCCGCGCTGCGCAACGAGGAACTCACCGGCGAGGAACTGAGGGAGATCGCGCTGTTTCTCACCCACTACGTGGGCTGGCCACTCGGCACGAAGTTCAACATGACGGTCGAGAAGCGCGTCGGCGAGCACGAAAGGTCAGGCTCGTGAGCACCTCCACCACTCGGATGCCCGAGGAGCTGCTGGAACACGCCGTTCGCGCGCCCGGTTTCATGCCCACCGAGGAAGGGCTGGCGCTGTACGAGGTGGCCGCGGAGCACCTCGCGGGTGGAGTGGCCGTCGAGATCGGCAGCTACTGCGGCAAGTCGACCGTCTTTCTCGGTGCGGCCGCACGCGAGTGCGGTGGCCGGATCGTGACCGTGGATCACCATCGCGGCTCCGAGGAACACCAGCCGGGCTGGGAATACCACGACCCCACGCTGGTCGACCCGCACACCGGGCGGCTGGACACCCTCGGCACCTTCAGGCGCACGATCGCCGACGCCGGGCTGGAGGACCACGTCGTGGCCGTGGTCGGGAGTTCCCCTGCGGTCGCGGACTTCTGGCGAACCCCGCTTGCGATGCTGTTCATCGACGGCGGCCACAGCCAACCGGCGGCCGACGCCGACCTCGACGGCTGGGGCCCGTGGGTGGCCGAAGGCGGGGTGCTGGCGATCCACGACGTGTTCCCCGATCCACGCGACGGCGGAAGGCCCCCGTACAACATCTACCGCCGCGCGCTGACAGGCGGCCAGTTCAGCGAAGTGTCGGCCACCGGCTCGCTACGCGTGCTACGCCGAGTCGCCGGTCAACCGGGCACACCGCTGGCGTAGTCCTCGGCCCCGACGCGGGCTCGAAGCGGTCAGCGGGTGACCAGCTGTCAGGTGTGGTCGCTGCCGGGTGGTCGAACCAGACGGTGTGCGCGTCGGGTGTGACGGTGAGCCCGAAGGAGTCCCAGGCCGGGGCGGCCAGGTCGGTCCAGCTGCGATGCGCCTGTTCAGCCAGGTGCCAGCGCCGCCGCACTGTCCATTCCCGGCGGCGAAGTTTGACCTCGGCCCGGGAGCCGTCCGGCGTGGCGATCCAGGACGCGGTCGGCACTGTCTACGAGTAGGCGGGAATCGCGCCGCCGTCGGGGAGGGTGTAGCCACGCCCGATCAGCCGGGAACACCCGTCGCATACGCCTCGCCCTTGCAACGGCAGCCCTCGGCGTCGACTGCCATACCCTTCGGCAGGTCGTCGGCGCGGAAGATGTGGCAGGCGGGTGTCGTGGCCGACAGCGCATCGGCAGCGAGGATCACCGCGGCTCCCGTCCAGGTGGTTCGCTCCACCGGCCAGCGTTTGCCGTCGGTGTAGACCAGGCCGGTCCAGTAGGAGCCGTCCTCCTCCCGCAGGTGCTGCATGGCGGCGAACAACTCCTGCGCACGATCGGACTCACCGATCGCGTCAAGGCTCAGCACCAGTTCGCACGTTTCCGCACCGGTGACCCACGGCCGGTCGTCCACGCAGCGCGCACCGAGGCCGTCGACCACGAAGTCGCACCACCGCTCGCGCAGCCGACCACGCGCCTGCTCACCGCGCACCGCGCCGCCGAGCACCGGGTAGTACCAGTCCATCGAGTAGCGACCCTTGTCGAGGAACGCCTCGGGGTGGCGGCGCAACGCGTGCCCGAGCCTGCCCAGCGCCAGTTCCCACTCCGGCTGTTCCTCACCGACGTACGCGGCCAACGCCAACGCGCAGCGCATGCTGTGGTGAATGCTCGAACACCCGGTGAGCAGCGCCTCCCGCTCACCACCGAGCCACCCGATCTGCCCGGTCTCGCCCTGGAACCGCAACACGAAATCGATCCCGGCACGCACCGACGGCCACATCCGCGCCGCGAACGACCCGTCCCCGGTGAGCAGCACGTGGTGCCACACACCGACGGCGAGGTAGGCGCAGAAGTTGGTGTCGGCGGCGGCATCCACCACGCGACCACGCACGATCTTCGCCGGCCACGAGCCGTCCTGCCGCTGGGTGCGTCGCGACCACTCGTACGCTGCCTCCGCCTCGGCGAGCAGGCCCGCGCTCGCCAACGCCATCGCCGACTCGACGTGGTCCCACGGATCGACGTGCCCGCCGCCGAACCACGGGATCGCCCCGGTCGGCTCCTGTTCCCGAGCGATAGACCGTGCCGTGGCGACGACCTCGTCGGCGGAGAGCACCCCCGCGACGGCGGGAGGCTCAGCGGGCGACAACCGTGGCCTCCCGCTTGACCAGGTAGAGCACCAGGCTCTTGCCGAGCAACGGGTTCAGCAGCCGTTCCGCGGTGCGCGTGACCAGCGGCGCCCGCATCATGTCCCACACCAGCATCCGGTGATACGCCTTCGGCAACGGGTGATCCTCGCGATCGACCCCGACCGCGCACTTGAGCCACCAGTAGGGCGAATGCAGCGCGTGCGCGTGCTCCCTGCCGACCGGGCGCAGGCCCGCCGCCACCAGCTTGCCGAGCAGTTCACTTTCCCGGTAGATCCGCACATGCCCACCCTCGACCTCGTGGTAGGCGTCGGAGAGCAGCCAGCAGACCCGCTCGGGCAACCAGCGCGGAACCGTGACCGCGACCGTCCCTCCCGGCCGCACCACCCTGGCCAGCTGCCAGATCGCCTTGTCGTCCTCCGGGATGTGCTCGAGGATCTCCGAGGCGATGACGCAGTCGAACGACTCGTCGGCGAACGGCAGTTCCAGCGCGTCGCCGGGCACCGTACGCGCGGCGGCACCGTCGGGCACCTGGCCCTCGCTCGCCATCGCCTCGAACATGCTCGCCACGTTGGCCAGTTCCGGCTCGTCCTGGTCGAACGCGACGACGTCGGCCCCACGGCGGTAGGCCTCGAAGGAGTGCCGCCCCGCGCCGCAGCCCACGTCGATCACCTTGCTGCCCGGCCCAACCCCGAGCCGGTCGAAGTCCACGGTCAGCACCTTCGCTCACGCACCCTCTCGTCGCATCCGCTCGATCGAATCGATATAGCAGTCCACAGTAGACTCGGCGACCGATCTCCAACTGTAGCGCTCGACGGCTCGCCTCCGCCCCGCTTCGCCCAGCCTGCGGCGCTGCCCCGCGTCGTCGAGCAGCCCCGCGAGTCGCTGCGCAAGCGCCTGAGCGT
Source organism: Saccharomonospora marina XMU15 (assembly GCF_000244955.1). Classification (GTDB taxonomy): domain Bacteria; phylum Actinomycetota; class Actinomycetes; order Mycobacteriales; family Pseudonocardiaceae; genus Saccharomonospora_A; species Saccharomonospora_A marina. The sequence continues at coordinate 5,736,019 of NZ_CM001439.1, forward strand.
CTCCGGGCGGCACAAGGTGTGCGCACTGCCCGTCCGGCCCGACCACCTCGGGCAACGCGCCTGCCCTGCTCACCACCAGCGGCGTGGCGCAGGCCATCGCTTCCACCGTCGGCAGCGAGAAGCCCTCGTACAGCGAAGGGACGCAGGCGGCCTGCGCGGATGCCAGCAGCGCGGCCAGTTCGGCATCGTCGATTCCGGTGACGGTGCGCACGATGTCGCGGATCCCGAGTTGCTCGATCAGCCGCTGCGTCGGCCCGCCCGCTGTCAATCTCGTGACGAGCACCAGTTCGACCTTGCGCTCGGTGCGCAGCTTCGCGACGGCCTCGAGCAGGTGGCGTACGCCCTTCAACGGCACGTCGGCACTGGCCACCGCGACGATGCGACCCTCGACCCTCGGCGGCTCGGCGGGTTTGAACAGTTCGGTGTCGACGCCCAGCGGAATGGTGCGAATCCGCTCGGGCGGCACCCCAAAGTCCTCGCTGATGTCGGCGCTGGAGGCCGAGGACACGGTGATCAACTCGGGAATCCGGCGCGCGACTCTCGCCTGCATCCGGACGAAGCCGTACCAGCGCCTCACCGCGGGCTTGCGCCACCACTTCGCGGCGGCGAGGTCGGCCACACGGTCCCTGGTGATCGGGTGGTGCACGGTCGCCACCAACGGCAGGCCCGCCGCGCGCAACCGCAGCAACCCGTAGCCGAGGCTCTGATTGTCGTGGACGACGTCGAAGTCCCGCGCTCGCTTACGGAGCAATCGCGCCGCGCGAATGCTGAAGGTGAGCGGCTCGGGAAAACCCGCCGTCCACATCGTGGCGACCTCCAGCACATCAAGCAGGTCACGAAACTCGCCGGGTCGCGGAGTGCGGAACGGATCGGGTTCACGATAGAGATCCAGGCTCGGCACCTCGGTGAGCTTCACCGTGGAATCGAGCTCGGGATAAGGCTGGCCGGAGAAGACCTCCACCTCGTGCCCCAACTCGGCAAGGCCCCTGCTGAGCTGCCGGACGTAGACTCCCTGCCCGCCGCAGTGCGGTTTGCTCCGGTAGGAAAGCAGCGCGATTCGCACGATGTACCTCTCTGGCGCTTTCGCCGAAAAACAAATTGTTTCCCCACTCGCTCGGGGGCGTTAAAATCCACTCCTTTCCTAAAAGCACGACCCTGCCAGGCTAGAATTTGTTCTCGCCGGGCACAACCATCGCCGATGCATAACGCCTTCGATGTGACGAAAGACAATTCCGGCTCATACGGCGGCGAGTTGGGAGAGCTTCCATACCCCGTCCACCTTGCGTGCGACGACATCAAGGCACGCCGACGTGGACCCCCTCGGCCTGCCGTCATCGGCGATCGTCTGCTGATCGACGAAGACGAGCAGGTGGGCGCGATCCGGCGAAAGGCTGCGTACCCCCACCGCCCGTACGGTGGTGGAGCGCACGAGCCGCTGCCGCAGCGCCTGCTTGCTCGCCTCGGCGAACCGGGAGCGGTACTGCTCGACCGCCGCGTCGACAAGGGCACCCCGCGCGGCTCGTTCGGTGCGCCCGAGGTCACGGAAGCTGTACGAGAAGATCGCCTTCACCGATTCGCCCACCTGGCGCGACACTTCGGCGGTGGCCGCCTCGTCGGCTATCGCGGCGTTACCCTCGCGCACCGCCTCCGCACGCAGAGCGGACCAGACCGCACCCGCGCCCGCCAGCACGGTGATCGCCGCGAGAACGGCCAGCCAGGTCGCCGCCCTGGCCGGGTCACGGTTCGGCTTCCCGGTCATCGCTGCGCCTGCACCGACGAGATCTTCCAGCCGCCTTCGGTTCGCCGTAGCTCGGCGAGCAGCGTGCTGCGCTTGTCGGTACGCTCACCGCCGTCCGTTGCGACCTCGACGCTCAGCACGGCCAGCATCGAAGCCCTGCCCGCCTGGATGTCGAGCGCCGAGAGCGCGCCGTGGCGAACCTGCGCGGTAGAGCTGATCCGGCGCTCGCGCGCGCGCTCGACGTGAGAGCGGCGATCCTTGCGGAACTCCTCGCTCAGTGACCCCTCCGTTACGCTGATCCACGCGTCCACATCGGACCCTGCAGTGCTGTGGTCGATGGTGTAGAGCCTGGCGAGGGCTTCGGTGCCCGCCTGCAACGCCGCGTCGCGCTCGTCGGCCCTACGGGCGAAGTCGGAGTGCTCGGCACTCCACCACGACCAGCCGAACCAGGCGCACGCCACGACCGCCAGCGCCGCCGATGCCGCGAGCGCGGCGCGCCACCGGTTGCCGCCGGGCACGCTCACCCTCCGGTTCCGAGCAACGTGTCGAGCCCGACGCGCTCGCTCGACCCTGGTGCCGTTTCGAGCAGCCCGGGAAGTGATCGCCGCGACTCGGGGCGTCCGTCCTCGCCCGCGTCCTGATCCGGCTCAGGGACCTCGACCGGTTTCCCGCCGTAGGGCGCGTTCTGCGAGCCACGCACCGAGATCGGGCTGCCGGGCGGCTCCGCGCAGTACGCCTCGGTGTTGGGAGGGATCTCGGCGGTATCGTTGGCAGGCCTGCGCTGCGTGCCTTCGTAGCCCTTGGTGCACGAGGGCGGGTTGAAGAAGTTCACCACGAACCCGATGTGTCCCTCTCCGTTGGAGGACACCGACTTGGAGAACGCGCTCACAACGGGAAGCGCGACCATCATCTGCTCGACGGCGTCGGTCCGGACGGTGGCGATCTGAGTGGTGGTCAGCAGGTTCGCCAGCACCACGCTCGCGCTCGTGCCTGAGTCGGCGAGGAACTCGTCGACCTCCGCCGAGAGCAGCGGGGCCTCGTCGATGACGGTCCGCAGATCCGGGTCGGCCTGCTTCAACTCGGCCGCGATGTCGTTCAGGCCCTGCGCGATCGAACGGATTCGACCGCCGTTGTCCCGCTGGGTGTCCAGCACGACTCGGCCGTTCGCGAGCAGGCTCTTGGTCTGTGGCAGGTTGCGCTGCGCCGCCTCGGTGAACGCGCTGCCGGAGTCGAGCAGCCGCCGCAGGTCGGGTCCGGCGCCGGCGAATGCGTCGTAGGTCTCGTCCACCACGGTGCCGAGCGATTCCGGGTCCACACTGGACACCAGGTCGTACAGGTTGGCCAGCAACTGCTCGGGCATCACCGGGGTCTGGGTGCGGTCCTGGGTGATCACCGAGCCTTCCCGCAGGTAGGGCCCGCTGCCGGTACGTGGCCGCAGATCGACGTACTGCTCCCCGACCGCGGAGCGGTTGGCCACGACCGCGTCGGTGTCCGCCGGTATCCGAGGACTGTCCTCGCCGATGTCCAGATCCAGCGTCACGCCGTCGTCGGTGAGGTGTAGCTGCCTGACCTTGCCGACGGTCACGCCACGGTAGGTCACCTCGGCGTTGGCGAAGATTCCCCCCGACGATGCCAGCTCCACCCGCACCAGGTAGCCCCGGCTGCCGAGGAGGCGGTCGAGACCGGCGTACTGCGCGCCCGCGTAGCCGACCGCCAGCACGGAGATGATCGCGAAGGCGACCAGCAGCAGCTTGTTCTTACCGGTCAGTGTCATGGCGTCCCTCCGAGGAGGCTGCCGAGGAGGCCGCCGAAGTCACCGGTTCCGCTGCCCGTACCGTCCGGCGAGGCCCCGGACTGAGGCAGCGGTAGGAACGGCCCTTCGGCCGAGCCGCCGCTGCCCTGACGCGCGGCGTCGTCGCCACCGGTGTCGGGTTCGCTGCCGTTGCCGAGGAACTCCATGGGCATCCCCGCGTTCAGGATGTTGCGCAGCATGGTGTCGAGGTTCATGTCCAGCCGAACCTTCACGTTGGCGTAGTCGCCCCGCACGATCGACCCGGCGAAGTGCGGCAACGGGTAGGTAGGCAGGATTCGTAGTGCCTCGGTCAGGTCGGAACCCGACTCGGCGAGCTTGTCGAGCACCGGGCCGAGCGACTCCAGGTTGGCGACGAGTTGCTCGCTGCTGCGGTTGACCACGCGCGTGCCCACCCTTGACAGCTCCTCCAGTGAGGAGAGCATGCCGACGAGTTGCTCACGCTGCTCACTGACCACCGCCAGTCCCGGCTCGAGGTGCTCCAGCGCGGTGACGAGGTTGTCCTCCTGCGCGACGAGCGTCTCGGAGAGCCGGTTCATCCCGTCGATGGCACGTACGATCTCGCCCCGCTGCGAGTCGAGTTCGGCGGCGAGCCGGTCGGCCCTGGTGAGCAGGGCACGGAACTCGGCGTCGTTGCCCGCGAGCGCCTTGTTGAGCTCCCGCACGATGTCGCGCAGTTGCTCGACGCCGCCGCCGTTGAGCAGCAGTGACAGCGCACCGAGAACCTCCTCCACCTCGGGGTTGCGACTGGTGCGCTGCAACGGGATCGTGGCGCCGTCGCTGAGCCTGCCTTGCGGTTGTTCGCCGGTGGGGGCGCTGAGTTCGACGAACTTCTCGCCCAGCAGGCTCGACTGCCTCAGCTCGGCTCGGGCGTTGGCCGGAAGCCGGACGTCGCCGCGCATGGTGAGTTGCACCACGGCCGACTTCGAATCCTCGGCCAACTCGATCCGCTGCACCGTGCCGACCGTGACGTCGTCCACTTTGACCGAGGACTGCGGCACGAGGTCGAGCACGTCGGTGAACTCGACCGTCACTCGCACCGGGTTGTCTCCGACGTCGGCCCCGCCCGGCAGCGGTGCGTTGTACAGCCCGGTGAACCCGCCGTCGGCGCACCCCGCCAGCAGCAGCGCCACCCCGAGCAGCGCCGCCAGTTTTGCCCTGAGTCTGCTGGTCACGGTCACGGCGCCCCCGCGGCAATCAGTGGTAGCGGCAACGGCGGCAGCTCACCGGTCTGGATAGCGTGCAGCAGCTGCGAAACCGGCGGGATCTTGGTGGCGCCGTCCACGACGGGTGCGAGCACCTCGCACAGCTTGTTCAGCGACTGCGGTACCTGCTGCGACGACGCCAGCTTGACGAGCCTGCAGGCCGTGGTCACCAGCGGGTTGGTCAGCTCGTTGGCGTTGTACCTGATCGCGATGCTGCCGGAGTTGGCGTCGTAGGTGTTGATGAAGTTGGTCAGACCCGTCGGGGCCACGTCGAGCGTCTCGGCCAGCGAGGCGCGCTCGTCCACAAGGACCTGGGTGAGGCTCGCTAACTTGTCCACATTGGATGTCAGTTGGTCGCGGTTGTCGGTGACGAAGCGTTTGACGTCCCCCAACGCGGACCCCAGCGACGACAGCGCGGCCGAAACCTCATCCGCCTCACCGGAGAGGAACCCGCTGACCTGGTCGAGGCGGGCGTAGAACTCCTCGAGCTGGGCGTCACTTCGCGCGAGGACCTCGGTGAAGGAATTGAGGTTGCGCACCGTCGCGAACAGGTCGCCCTTGGAGCTGTTCAGCGTCTCGGCCAGCTCGGACATGTGCGTGATCGTGGTGTTGAGGTTCTTGCCGTTGCCCTCGAAGGATTCGGCCGCCGCGTCGAGCACCCGGGAAAGCGAGCCGTCGGCGTTGGCCCCCTTCGGGCCCAGCGTGGTCGACAACTCGTCCAGCGTGCGGTACAGGTCGTCGATCTCCATCGGCGTCGCCGTACGGTCGAGCCCGATCGTGTCTCCCGAGCGCAGCCGGGGACCACCGTCGTAGGGCGGTGTCAGCTGCACGTAGCGGTCACTGACGAGACTCGGGGCGACGATCACCGCGCCGGCGCTGCTGGGCAGCGGCACGTCGTCGGACACGGCCATGTCCACCCTGACGCGCTGCCCCTCGGGAACGACGGCGGTGATCTCACCGACCTCGATACCGAGCACCCGAACCGCCGATCCCGGGTAGAGGCCGACCGCCTTGGTGAAGTAGGCGGACAGCCTCGTGCCACCTCCGTCGCCGAAGGCCCACCACAGCGCACCGGTGAGCACCAGCACCACGACGGAGGCCGTGGCGACCCATCGGTAGGTCCGCCGGGAGGCCCTGCTGTCGATCACCATCGGCCGCTCCTCACACCCTGGTCCGGCGCGGCGATCGTCGGATCGCAGCCCTGTGGGTTGTACTCGGCGCCGTTGAAGTTGATGGTCGGCGGCAGCATTCCGCAGATGTAGCCCTCGAACCACCGGCCGTTGCCGGTCACGTTCACGCCGGTCCTGGTGAACGGCCCGAGCAGGTGCAGCGTCTGCCGCAGGTTGTCCCGGTTTCGCTGCAACATTTCGGTGACCGAGTCCAGCTTGTCCAGCGCGGGGCGGATCTGCTTCTCGTTGTCGCGCACCAGGCCGGTCAGCTCGGCCGACACCCGCTGGGCACCGCGCAGCAACGCGTCGATCGCCTGCTCCCTGCGCTGCACCTCCGCCAGCAGTTGGTTACCGAACTCCACGATGTCGCGCAGCTGTTCGTTGCGCGAACTCAGCGTCTGCGTGACCCGGCTGGTGTTGGACAGCAACTTCGCCAGCTCCTGGTCCCGCGACGACACCGTTTCCGACAGCGCCGACAGGCCGTTCAGCGCGTCGGTCATCGGCTTCGACGTGCCGTGCAGCGTGTCGGCGACGACGTCGAAGCTCTTCGCGAGTTGCTGGGTGTCGATGTCCTCGACAGCGGTCGACAGCTCGTCGAATGCGTCCTGCAGTTGGAACGGGGTCCTGGTCCGCTCCACCGGGATCGGCTGGTTCGGGTCCTGCGGCGCGTTGCCCCTCGGCACGAGTGCCAGGTACTTGTCGCCGAGCAACGTCTTGATCTCGATGGACGCCGTGGTGCCTTCGCCGATCCTGCTGGTGTCGAACGAGTCGACCGAGAAGGTGGCGAGCACTCGCGTGCCGTCGAGAACCACGTCGTCGACCTTGCCGACCTTGACACCCGCTACCTGCACCTCGTCGCCGGGCTGCAGTCCCGCCGACTCCGCGAAGTGGGCCGAGTAGGTCGAGGAGTTGTTGAGCAGCGGGATCTCGTCGAGCTGGTAGGCGACCACAACGGAGAGCACGATCAACACCAGGCTCACCAGCCCGACGGTAGCCTGGTTTCGCTCCTTGAGAGGTTTCATCAGACCTTGCACCTCTCTGGCAGCTGCGTGCCCGGCAACGGCAGCACCGGCACGGTGACGTTGAGCGACTCGATTCCGATCGTGCCCGACAGCCCGCACAGGTAGTAGTTGAACCAGCTGCCGTAACTGGTCACCCTGGTGAACTTGCGCATGCTGGACGGGAGATCGTTCAGGATCGTGGCGAGCAGGTCCTCGGCGTCGCGCAGGTTGCCCGCCAGCCTGTTCAGCCCGTCGATGTCGCGCTTCAGCGGGGGTCGAGCGTCCTCGAGCAGGCCCGCGGTGACGTCGGTGAGTTCGGCCATACCGGAAACCGCTTCCCCGATGGGTTCGCGCTGGCGAGCGAGGCCGGACACCAGTTGCTGCGTGGTGTCGACCAGTTGCCCGAGTTGCGGTGAGCGCTGGTTGACGGTGTCGAGCACGGAGTTGAGGTTGTCGATGACTTTTCCGATCACCTCGTCGCGATCGGCCACGGTCGTGGTGACCGAAGCGATGTGTGTCAGCAGGCTTCGTACCGTGCCACCTTCGCCCTGCAGGACGCGGATGAGCTGGTAGGAAAGCTGGTTGACCTGCTCGGGCTCCAGTGCGCGCAGCAGCGGGCGGAACCCGTTGAACAGCGTCGTCAGGTCGAGCGCGGGTTGGGTTCGCTCCATCGGGATCGTGCCGCCTGCGGGTAGCACGGAGTCACCGGAGACGTTGGTGCCCAGCGAGAGGTAGCGCTGGCCGACCAGGTTGCGGAACTTCACCGTCGCCGTCACCAGTGCGGGCAGTTCCCGCCCCTGCTCGACCTGGAAGGTCACCTGCGCCACGGTGCCTGCTCCGTCGTCACTGTCGACGGCCTCGATACCGGTGACCTGACCGACCTTGACCCCCGCGATCCGCACGTCGTCACCGACGTGCAGGCCGGAAGCACTGCTGAACCGAGCGGTGTAGCCGGAGGCGTCACCGAAGTTCGCGTTGGCGATCGTCGCAGCCAGCACCGCGGTCAGCAGCATGGTGACCACGGTGAACACGCCCATCTTCAGCAGCGCCGGAACGAAGCTCCTCATCGGACCTCCACGGTGGCGCCCCGGTAGAAGGGCCCGAGCAGCAACGACGACCATCCGGGCGCGTCCTCGGGCGCGATACCGGTGCCCGACGACTGCAGCAGCGCGACCAGTTCCTGCTCGGCACCGGAGTTGGCGACCAGCGGAACACCCGCGGGCGTGGACCCTCCGCCCGAGGAGAACGGCACGTCCAGTCCCTGCACCGGACCCGGCAGCGGATCGTCGAACTGGGTGCCCGGGTGGGTCGAGCCGTCACGCACCGGCCCGTCGGGCGGGTACTGCGGCCACGTACCCGGTGCCGGGACCTGCGGGTAGCAGCGGGGGCCACGCTTGTCGAGGTACCTCGGCTCGTCCACGCCGGGAAGGTACTTGCCCCGGTTGGAAGCGATGATCTTGATGACGACGTGATTCATCTGGTCGCCGTTGTACCCGAACGCGGCCTTCGCCGCGGGCATCATGTCAGCGAACTGGCCGAACATGCACGGGTACTGCGGAGCGTACTTCTCGAGGATATCCAGCACCGGCTGCGCGGTGGCGGTCAGCCTGATGAGGTTGTTCTCGTTGGCGTCGAGGAAGCTCGCCAGGTTGACCGACGCGCTGGACACGCTCGTGTAGAGCGTCTCCAGCCGCTCACGCTTCTCCAGCAGCGTGCGTGTCGTGGTGGTGAGGTCCGACATCGCCTCCAGGAACTCCGGAGCGGCTTCGCTGTACACATCGGACACGTCGGCGAGGCCGGTGATGTCGGCCTTGATGTCCGGCAGTGCCGGATTCAGCTCACCGAGGTAGTCCGACAACCGCACCAGCGTCTCGCCGAGCCGTTCGCCCTGCCCGTCAAGCGCCGTGGACACCGCGTTGAGCGTGCTGGAAAGCTTCTCCGGGCGCACGCTGCGCAGCAGCGGCAGCACCTCGGAAAGTACCTGCTCGACTTCCACCGCCTCGACGCTGCGGTCCTGCCGGATCACATCGCCGGCCTGGATGTGCCCCGCGGCGCCCCCACTCGGCGGCTGCAACGCCACGTAGCGTTCGCCGAACAGTGTCTTCGGCACCAACCGCGCCGACACCGCCGCCGGAATCACCTCGACCTTGCGCGGGTCCAGCGCCAACCGCAACGTCGCACCGCTGCCGGAGGAGGACACCCCACGAACCTCACCGACGCGCACGCCCCTGATCTTGACGTCGGCGCCCTCCCGCAGTTGTGTGCCGATGCGGTCGGTCTTGAGCTGCACCATCGCGACGTCGGCGAAGGCCTTGTTGTACACCGCGACCGTCGTCGTGATGAACAGTGCGACGACGACCAGGAACACCAGGCCCAGCAGTTGGTGCCACAGCCTGCGCAGCAGCAGCCGCCTCGTCGTGCTCATCCGGAGATCCTCACCGTCGTGGTCGCCCCCCAGATCGCCAGACTCAGGAAGAAGTCGAGCACGGCCACCAGCACGATCGAGGTCCGTACCGCGCGGCCGACGGCCACACCCACGCCAGCGGGACCGCCGCTGGCGGTGAAACCGTAGTAGCAGTGGGACATGATGACGATCGTGCTGAAGATCAGCACCTTACCGAAGGACCACAGCACATCCTCCGGTGGCAGAAACAGGTTGAAGTAGTGGTCGTAGGTTCCCGCCGACTGGCCGTACATCCAGATGGTGATCTGCCGTGACGCCAGGTAGGAGGAGAGGAGCCCGACGGCGTACAGCGGGATGACGGCGACAACGCCCGCGATGACACGGGTGGTGACCAGGTACGGCAGGCTCGGCACGCCCATCACCTCGAGCGCGTCGATCTCCTCGGAGATCCGCATCGCGCCGAGTTGTGCGGTGAAGCCGCAACCGACCGTGGCCGAGAGCGCCAACCCCGCCGACAGCGGCGCCACCTCCCTGGTGTTGAAGTACGCCGAGATGAAGCCGGTGAGCGCCGCCGTGCCGAGTTGGTCCAGCGCGGCATAGCCCTGGATGCCGACGATGAGGCCGGTGAACAGGGTCATCCCGATCATCACGCCGAGGGTGCCGCCGATGACCGCGAGCCCGCCCGTGCCGAAGATGACCTCCGTGAGCAGCCGCAGCGTCTCCTTGCCGTAGCGGCGCAGCGTTCTCGGTACCCAGGCCAGGGCGCGAACGTAGAACAGCAGTTGGGCGCCAAGCCCCTCCAGTGACGCGCCGGGGCGCGCGATGATCTCGAGCGTACGGTCGCTCGGTCCGGACCCGGTCTGCCGCGTGTTCGACATCGCCCTCACAAAGCCTTCGGTGGGACGATCTTGAGGTAGATCGCGGTGAGCACGACATTGATCAGGAACAGCAGCAGGAACGTGATGACCACCGCCTGGTTCACGGCGTCACCAACGCCCTTGGGCCCGCCCGCGGGGTTGAGCCCGCGAAACGCCGCGACCACGCCTGCCACGAACCCGTAGATGAACGCCTTGAGCTCGCTGATCCACAGATCGGGAAGCTGGGCCAACGCGTTGAAGCTCGCCAGGTAGGCACCCGGCGTGCCGCCCTGCAGCACGACGTTGAAGAAGTAGCCGCCCAGCACGCCCACCACGCTGACCAGGCCGTTGAGCAGCACGGAAACCACGATCGCGGCCAGCACCCTCGGCACGATGAGCCGCTGGATGGGGTCGACGCCGAGCACCTGCATGGCGTCGATCTCCTCGCGGATCTTGCGTGCTCCGATGTCGGCGCAGACCGCGCTTCCACCCGCTCCCGCGACGAGCAGCGCGGTGATCAGCGGGCTGGCCTGTTGCACGATGGCGAGCGCGCTGGCCGCACCCGTGAACGACTGAGCGCCGATCTGCTGGGTCAACGAGCCGAGTTGCAGCGCGATCACGGCGCCGAACGGGATCGCCACGAGCGCGGTGGGCAGGATCGTGACGCTGGCGAAGAACCAGCACTGCTGCATCCATTCGCGCCACTGGAAGGGCCTGCGCGGTATCGCCCGCAGCACCTCCCACCCGAGTGTCGAGAGTCGACCGACCTGGGTCAGCGCCCGAACGCCCGGCACAGGTGGAGAACCCGTTGCCGCACTCATGCAACCTCCGTAACGCTCACCCTTGAACGTGAAGTGACAAGCTCAGGTGGCGTTGCCGCCTGCGTCGTCTCAGACCTTCAACGCATGTGTCGCCGTCGAGCCGCCGTCGGCGACGAACTCCGCTCCCGTGCAGTACGAACTGTCGTCGCTGGCCAGGAACGCCACCACACCCGCGATCTCCTCCGGTTGCCCGACCCTGCCGAGCGCCACCTTGCGTCCCGCGGGGGAAAGGTCCGTTTCGGCTCCCACGAAATTGCGCACCATGTCGGTGTCGATCAGCCCCGGATGCACGGAATTGACCCGGATTCCGTGCTCCCCGAGTTCGAGCGCGGCGACCTTGGTCATGCCCCGGATCGCGAACTTGCTCGCGGTGTAGGCGCTCACCAGCGGCATTCCAGCCAGCCCCTCGACGGACGACATGTTGACGATGGACCCGCCTCCTGCGGATGTCATCGGTTCAACGACCGAGCGCATCCCCAGAAACGTGCCGATCTGATTCACCCTGATCACGCGCTCGTAGTCGGCGAGTGTGGTGTCGGTGAGCGCGGCGAAATGCAGCATGCCCGCGTTGTTCACCAAGACGTTCAGCGAACCGAATTCCTCGACGGTGCGCGCCACCGCTCCCCGCCACTGGTCCTCGTCGGTCACGTCGAGGTGCTGGTACGCGGCGGCCTCACCGAGCGAATCCGCCAGCTCCTTACCCTCCGCGTCGGTGATGTCGGTGATCATCACCCGTGCGCCCTCGGCGACGAAGCGCCGAGCGGCAGCGGCGCCCTGGCCGCGCGCGGCGCCGGTGAGGAGCGCGACCTTGCCCGAGAGCCTGCCCATCTGCGTACCTGCCTTTCCGTGCTTTCTCGCCTACCCGTCCTGCCCGAAGCGCCCCGGCTCACATCAGTTCGTCGCCGAACGGCATCAACACGCTCTTGAGCTCGGTGTAGGCCTCGAAGGCGGTCCTGCCGCCCTCCCTGCCGAGCCCGGACTGCTTGAAGCCACCGAAGGGAAGGTGCGGTTCGATCTGGAAGCCGTTGATCCCTACCGTGCCCGCCCGAAGTCCACGCGCCACGCGGAACGCTCGCTGCGCGTCGGAGCTGAACACGCTGGCGCCCAAGCCGTACTCGGTGTCGTTGGCGAGCCTGATCGCCTCGTCCTCATCGGAGAACGGCACGACGGACAGCACCGGCCCGAAGATCTCCTCCTGCGCGATCGTGGCGGAGTTGTCCACGTCGGCGAAGATCGTCGGCGCCACGAAGTTGCCCGCCGCGTACTCGCCCGCAAGCCGCTCGCCACCGGTCACCAGCCGCGCGCCCTCGGCCTTGCCCTTCTCGATGTAGCCGAGCACGCGGTCGAGTTGGCGGCCGTTGATGAGTGGTGCGGATATCACCGAGGGGTCGAAGGGGTCGCCGTAGGTCACTGCCGCCGCCACACCTTGAGCGGCGGCGATGAAGTCCTCGTAGACGTCGCGGTGCACCAGTGCGCGGGTGTTGGCCACGCAGGCCTGCCCGGAAAGCCCCATGGTCACGGCTCCCACCGTGGTCGCCGCCGCGACACCGACGTCGGGGGCGTCGCCGAACACCACCGCCGGGCTCTTGCCACCGAGTTCCAGCGAGACCCGTTTCAGCGTCGTGGCGGAGGCCTCGACGATCCGCTTGCCGACCTCCCTGCTGCCGGTGAAGCTGATCTTGTCGATGTCCGGGTGGGTGATCAGCCGTTCCCCGGTGGGGTCGCCGGGGCCGGTGACGACGTTGAGGGCGCCCTTGGGCAGCCCCGCCTCGAGCAGCAACTCGACCATCCGAAGCACCGAGAACGTGGCGTACTCACTCGGCTTGAGCACCACGGTGCAGCCTGCGGCCAGCGCGGGGGCGACCTTCTGCGCGAACAGCAGGAACGGCACGTTCCACGGCAGGATGGCGCCGACGACCCCGATCGGTTCCCGAAACGACATCGCCAGGTGGTCGCCGCCCTGGTAGGGCGGCAGCGTCTGGCCGCCGATCTTGTCGATCCAACCCGCGTGGTGGTCGAAGGCGTCGGCGGCCGCGGCCACCGAGACCGCGTAGATGCTGCCGAACGACACCGGGACGGAGTTGTCGAGCGCCTGTAGCGCACGCAGCTGGTCCGCGTTCTCGCGAAGCAGGTCGGCGAATCGGTGCAGCACGGCGATCCTCGTCTGCGCGTTCGCCCGGGACCATTCACCCGACTCGAAGGCTCGCCGTGCCGCGGCTACGGCCGCGTCGACGTCGGAGGGTGACGCTACCGCGATCTCACCGATCTCCTCGCCGGTCGCCGGGTGGTGGTGGGTCCACGTCGCGCCGCCCTCGGCGGCCACCCACTCGCCGTCGATGTGGAGCCTGCCGGGTGTCAGCCCCGCCGCTTCGCGATGGGGCAGCATCGTCAGGGTCATGAACTCGCCTCCAACGGCTCACCGGCGCCCGACACCGTCGGCCTGCCAACTCCGGCCAAGAGTAGAACTTATTCTCTCTACGATCAACACCGGTATCGCTGGATATGTGCTGTTCGACGCCGCTGAACTACGAGACATCGCCCGACAAACAGATACATGTTCTAGTTTCATTGGCGCGACTGCCGGGGACTCGGACCGCGGCAGGCCAGGCGATTCACCTTCGGACCACAGTTAGAACTCGTTCTACACGGCTACGCAGGACACCGCCCTCGTCCCCTACCAACGGTCGGCGAAGCGAACGGATGCGCGTCGACGAGGTGGCGGCCTGCCCACCGCGACCGGCTACCAGCGCACCAGGCCGCAACGGTACGCGGGCGCGGCAGGCGGGCCCCACGAAGGCCACGCGGGAACGCGAAACTGCCCGCCAGATGAATCGAGAACACGTTCAGCCACGCCGGAGCGCGGCGGTCGTCACCCCTTGCCGCCGATGCCGAGCCTGGCCGCGTGCCGCTCGAGGAAGGCCTCCACCTCGGGCTTCGGCCTGTCCGGCAAACCCCAGATGGCTTCGGTGACGCCCGCCCGCTCCCAATCGGCGAGCAACTGCGGGGTCGGCTTCGTGGTGGCGAGCACCTCGATCCGAGGCTGCCCCGCCCTACCGGCCTTCGCCCATGCCTGGCGCAGCGCGTCGGCCTTACCGGTGATGTCCGACTCGATCGGCGTGGTCATCCAGCCGTCGGCGTTCGCCGCGATCCAGGCGAAGGTTTTCGGTCCCGCTCCCGCACCGATCACCACCGGGATGTGCCGCTGCACCGGCTTGGGGTAGGCCCACGATGCGGCGAAGCTGACGAACTGGCCCTCGTAGGCGGCCTCCTCCTGGGTCCACAGCGCCCGCATCGCCTCGAGGTACTCACGCAGCACGGTGCGCCGCTTCGCGGGGGGCACGCCGTGGTCGGTGAGTTCGTCGGTGTTCCACCCGAACCCCGCACCAAGCGTCACCCTGCCGCCGGAAAGCAGGTCGAGTGTGGCGATGGTCTTGGCCAGCGTGATCGGATCGGACTCCACGGGCAGCGCCACCGCCGTGGCGAGCCGGATGCGGGAGGTCATCGTCGCAGCTGTCGCCAGGCTGACCCACGGATCGAGCGTGCGCAGGTAACGGTCGTCGGGCAGGCTGCCGTCGCCGGTGCCGGGGTGTGCGGCCTGCCGCTTGACCGGTATGTGGCTGTGTTCGGGGACGTAGAAGGTGTCGAACCCGGCTCGCTCGGCGGCGGCCGCCGCATCGGCGGGAGTGATGCCGCGATCGCTTGTGAACAGCACGATGCCGTGACGCATGGGCTCGTCCTTTCTCGCCCGCCAAGCCGGTTGGCTACCGGCGAGGCTCGAGGATGACGACGGGGATCTCGCGGTCGGTCCACGCCTGGTAGGTGTCGAAGTCGGCATAGAGTTCGACCAGCTTCGGCCACAGCGCCGCACGTTCTTGCTGCTGCGCCACGCGCGCGCGTACCGGCAGCACCTCCTTGCCGATCTGGACGGTGGTGTCCGGGTCGTGGCGAAGGTTGAAGTACCACTGTGGATGGTTGGCCAGCCCGCCCTGCGAGGCGACCACGACGATGTTGTCGCCGTCGCGCAGGTAGAGCAGCGGAGCGGTGAAACTCCTGCCGCTCTTTCGGCCACGGTGGTGCAGCAGCAGCGTGCGCACCGGCTTGCGCAACGCGGACCCGATCCGCCAGTTGATGCCTATCGCGCCTGAAGTCCTGCGGTAGACCCACGCGTGTGCCCGCGAGACGTACTTGATGATCCGGCCGACCACCGGCGAGTCCAGTTGCGACGGCCGCCGTTTCGCCTTGCTCACGGGCGTTGCCCTCCTGTTCGCGTCATCGAGGTCACGGGCGTGATGGGAAGTGAACGGCGGGGCTGGAAGACGAAGGCGGCGCCGGTGCTGACCCTGGTCACCGCGACCTCGTCGAACTCCTTCGCAGGCTCGTCGCGGCGGTGCACCCGCGCGGACCAGTCAGCTGCCTCGCCTTCCACCCGCACGTCGAGGTGTGGATCGACCGCGCGCACGATCGCCTGCAGCGCGGCGATGTGGCCGGGGCCGCACAGAGTGATCCACGAGCCGTCGGCATGCGCGGGCGATCGGCGCAGGCGAACCATGTCCCCGCTCACCTCCGCATCGACGTAGGCGGCCGGGTTGAGCAGCGGGTGCAGTTCCAGGGTTCGAAGCGCGCCCTCGATGCCGCCGGGCAGGCCCAGCGCGGTGTGAATCCGCTCCGCCGCGATACCGGCGATGCCCACCAACTGCTTGGTGCACAGCGTGCTCGACTGCTCGGCGTCGACGCGATCGCGCACCGCGTCGCGAAAGCCGAGGTGGAGCAGGTGCATCTGCAGGCACACCTCGTCGGCCATGCGCGCTAGCGCCGACCTGGAGAAGGCGCCGAAGTCGAGGTCGGCCAGCAGCGGCCCGGAGTAGTCGGCCATCCCCTCGTCGCCGGGGTCGATCGGCGCAAGCTCCAGCGTCGCGGCCTTCGACCGGCGCAACCGCGTGCAGCCCGTCGACTCCGAGACCGGTGGATGGGACTCGTCGATCACGACGGTCCACGCGCAGTGCGGCTGCCGATCCGGCGGGGTGCGCGGCGGGCGGTGGATCGGCCGCACCTGCGCCCTCGGATTGGTCGCCACGGCCGTGGCGTCGAAGGTGGGGTCCTCGATGTCGTGGCACATCGCCCGCACGTAGTCCTCGCCGAGCGGCTCCACGTCCATCAGCGCGCCGCAGTGGTCGAGGTGGAACTCGCCGTGCCTGCGGTCGTGGACGGTGTAGCGAAAGTCCATGAACTGCGGTGGCGCACCGATGTCGAGCTGCAACCCTTTGAAGATCGTGATGACGTCGTCGCCCTCGTAACCGAGCGCCCGCTGCATCCTGCGGGTGTAGATGGGACTGGCCGCCATCCACTCCTCGATGGCGATCGCGGCCATCTCGTCACGGCCGAGAGCCGAGATGCACCAGGCCATGGCCGAGCGGTCGATGAGCTGGCCCGCCAGCAACAACTCGGGAACCAACGTGGCCAGCTGTGCCCGCTCCAGCGTCCGGTACCTGCTTTCCATTCCGAGCCACCGCCTGATTCGCCGCGCGAGCCAACAGGGACAGACAGTAGCCAAGCGGGTAATCTCTCAGCAAGGCCTCTATGAGAATTGGAGTCGGCGGAGGCATGACGCACAGCGCGAAAGGCACTCGCCTCAACCGCAAGGGAATCCAGACCAGGCAGGCGCTACTCGCCTCGGCGGTGCGCAGGCTGGCGGCGGGGGGACCGGAGGCGGCCAGCGCCAACCGGATCGCCAGGGACGCAGGCGTCACGTGGGGCACCGTTCAGCACCAGTTCGGCGATGTCGACGGGCTGTGGGCCGCCGTGCTACACCACATCTGTGACACGGCAGGCCCGATCGTCGCCGTACCCGGCAACGCCTCGTCGGTGCACCAGCGCGTCGCGGGCATCGTGGAACAACTGTGGCGGGCGCTGGACTCACCGGGCGCACTGGCCATCCAGAACCTGCGGCAGGCGCTACCCCGGCAGCGGGAGCGGCTCGAGGCCGACTACCCGCTCACCGCGGCAGCGATCTTGGCGTGGGACACCGGCTGGACCGAGGCCTACGAGAAGGCATTCCAGGGCCTTGAGGTCGACCGCGACAGGCTGCGCCGCGTCCGCGCTCTGCTGCCCGGCGCGATGCGCGGCCTGCACAGCGAGGCCGGGCTGAGCACCTACATCGACCTGGAAGAAGCCAAGCAGGGCCTCGTGGAAGCGCTCACCGCGTACCTGAGCTGAGTGCCTGCCGAGCCAGGGTCACTGGCCGAACAGGGCAGGCAGCGTGCCCTCCCACGCCGTTCGAAGCTCCTCCAGCGGCAGCGTCGCCACGTCCTGGATCTCCAGCGCGCCCGACTCGGGGTCGACCACACCGGTCTTTCGCCACGGCAACCCGCGTGCGGTGCACATCTCGGTGAACCGCAACTCCTCCGTGCGCGGCACGGCCACCAGTACCCGGCCCGCCGACTCGGAGAAGAGCTGAACGAACGGGTCGGCATCCGGGTCGAGCACGACGCGAGCGCCACACTGGCCGATGAGTGCCATCTCCACGACGGCCTGCGCGAACCCGCCGTCGGCGAGGTCGTGGGCCGCCGAGATCATCCCGTCGCGCGAGCCCGCCACCAGCACCTCGGCCAGCAGGCGCTCGCGTTCCAGGTCCACGGCGGGCGGGAGCCCACCGAGGTGACCGTGGATGACGTGCGCCCATGCCGAGCCGCCGAACTCGTCGCGGGTCTCGCCGAGCAGCAGCAGGCTCTCACCCGCCTCCGCGCCGATACCGGTTGGGATGCGGCGCCGCACGTCGTCGAGCACACCGAGCACGCCCACCACCGGGGTCGGTTGGATGGCCTGCTCGCCGGTCTGGTTGTAGAAGCTGACGTTGCCGCCGGTGACCGGCACCTCCAGCGTGGCGCAGCCGTCGGCGAGGCCGTGCACGGCGCGCTCGAACTGCCACATCACACCCGGGTCCTCGGGGGAGCCGAAGTTGAGGCAGTTGGTGACGGCGATCGGCATCGCGCCACTGGTGGCGACGTTGCGGTAGGCCTCGGCCAGCGCCAACTGCGTGCCGGCGTACGGGTCGAGGTAGACGAAGCGGCTGTTGCAGTCGGTAGCGACCGCCACACCACGTCCGGTGGACTCGTCGATGCGGAGCACGCCGGAGTCGGACGGCTGCGCGAGCACCGTGTTGCCGCGCACGTAGCGGTCGTACTGCTGGGTTACCCACTCCTTGGAGGCCAGGTTCGGCGAGGAAACCAACCGCAGCAACGTGTCCCTCAGCTCGTCCGGTGTGGACGGACGAGGCAGCGAGTCGGGGGTGTCGGCCTGCAACGCGTCCTGGTACGCGGGTCGCGCATAGGGCCGGTCGTAGACGGGCCCCTCGAGGGCCACGGTCCTCGGCGGCACGTCAACGACCCGCTCGCCGTGCCAGTCGATGACCAGATGATCACCATCGGTGACCTCGCCGATCTCGGTGGCGAGCACGTCCCACTTGCGGCACACCGCCATGAACTCGGCCACGTCCTGCGGCCGCACCACAGCGCACATGCGTTCCTGCGATTCGCTGGCGAGCACCTCGGCGGGGGTCATGCCCAGTGCCCGCAACGGGACCCGGTCGAGATCGACGTGCATGCCGCCGTCACCGGCGGCCGCCAGTTCGGAGGTCGCGCACGCCAGCCCCGCGCCACCGAGGTCCTGGATACCGAGCACCAGTTCGCGGTTGTACAGCTCGAGGCAGCACTCGATGAGCACCTTCTCGGTGAACGGGTCACCGACCTGCACGCTCGGCAGCTTCTTACGGCCACCCTCGGCCTCGTCCCCGGAGAAGGTCTCGCTGGCCAGTACCGAAACCCCGCCGATACCGTCGAGCCCGGTCCGCGCACCGAACAGGATGATCTTGTTGCCCTTACCGGAGGCATGCGCCAGGTGCAGGTCATCGGCCTTCATCGCACCCACGCACATGGCGTTCACCAGCGGGTTGCCCGCGTAGCTTGCGTCGAAGACCACCTCGCCACCGATGTTGGGCAGGCCGAGGCAGTTGCCGTACCCGGCGATGCCCGCCACCACACCCGGCAGCACCCTGCGGGTGTCGGGGGCGTCGGCGGGGCCGAACCGCAGCGGGTCGGCGACGGCCAGCGGGCGCGCGCCCATCGCGAGGATGTCGCGGACGATGCCGCCGACGCCGGTCGCGGCGCCCTGGTACGGCTCGACGTATGAGGGATGGTTGTGGCTTTCGACCTTGAACGTCACCGCCCAGCCGTCCCCGATGTCCACCACACCGGCGTTCTCGCCGATCCCGGCGAGCATCTTGGCCTTCATCGCCTGCGTCGTGGTCTGTCCGAAGTAGGCGAGGTGCTTCTTGGACGACTTGTAGGAGCAGTGCTCGCTCCACATCACCGCGTACATGGCCAACTCGGCCTCGGTGGGCCTGCGGCCGAGGATGTCCCTGATGCGGGCGTACTCGTCCTCGGCGAGACCCAGCTCGGCGAAGGGTTGGTCGAGGTCAGCGGTGCGCTCCGCGTTCGCTGTGGTGTCGACGGGGTGGATGTCGGCGGGGGGTTCGGCGTGAGGTGCTGCCACGACATCCAGGTTAGCCGGGCCGGACTCGATCACCCCCGCCGCCGGTCGGTTGTACAGCGCTCGCACGGGCCGGTTTCGCGGTTCTCGGCCGGGCGAGCGGCCCGGTGGTGTCCATTCTCACGGCCGGGGTGGCCGCGCCCGCCCGGGCGGCAGAACCGGGCCGCGCCCGCAGCGTCGACGGCGCGGCCGTCGGCTCAGGCCGCTTCGGAAAGCAGTTCGTCGAGCTTGTCGTAGCCCTCGTTCACCCCGGTGTCCATGCCGCTGGCCAGGATGCCGTCGCGGGTCTGGAAATCCTCGACGACGCTGTACACCCGCAGCCGCGTCCGGCCGCCGTCCAGCCCCTCGAAGGTCAGCGTCTCCAGTGCGACCCCGTCCGGCGCGCCCTCGTAGGTGAAGGTCCACACGATGCGCTCGTTCGGGCGGACCTCGTGGAAGCTGCCGTAGAACGCGGCGATCTCCTCGCCGTCGCGATCGTTGGCGAACGCCCACTCGCCGCCGGTGCGGGCGTCCCATCTGGTGATCCTGGTGGTCACCGAGTGCGGTCCGACCCACCGCGCGTACAGGTCAGGGTCCACGTGGGCGCGAAAAACCTGCTCGGGGGCCGCGTCGAACTCCCGGATGATCTCGATGGTCGGCGCGTTGCTGTCCGCCAGGATCTGGGTCTGGTGCTTTGTCGTGGTCATGATGCGTCCTCCAGGTCCGTCCGTGGGCTGTCGTCGTCAGCCATCCGGTCCAGCAGGGCGTCGAGACGCCGGTAGCGCTGCTCGGCCTGCTGGCGATAGCGCTCGATCCACTTGGTCATCAGGTCGAACACCTCCGCGTCCAGGTGCACGGGCCGACGCTGCGCGTCCTTGCTCCGCCGCACCAGCCCGGCCTCCTCGAGCACCTTCACGTGCTTGGAGATCGCCTGCAGGCTCATGTTGTGCGGCTGCGCCAACTCGCCGACGGTCGCGTCCGCGGCGGCCAGCCTGGCCACCAGGGCACGCCGCGTCGGGTCGGCCAGTGCCGCGAACACCCGATTCAACTGCTCCGTGCTCTCGTCCACCCTTACTTCC
Source organism: Saccharomonospora marina XMU15 (assembly GCF_000244955.1). Lineage (GTDB taxonomy): Bacteria > Actinomycetota > Actinomycetes > Mycobacteriales > Pseudonocardiaceae > Saccharomonospora_A > Saccharomonospora_A marina. Next base: position 5,756,626 of record NZ_CM001439.1, read on the forward strand.
TCAACTAATCGGTTGAATAAGTTGAGCGTAGAGTACAGCCGGCCACGTAGTCAACCGATTGGTTGAGGAACTTGAGGTTCGAGCGGCATCCGGCTTCGGGCGCGATCGAACCGGCAGGCCACCGGTTGACGGCGGAGGTGTTCGGTCGCGGCCGGAGGTTCGAAGCTCTCCTGCGGCGTCAGGCCGAGGTGGTCGCGAGCGGGGTCAACGCGTCGACGGCCGAGTAGAACATCCCGAGGCCGTCGTCCGAGGGGCCCGTCAGCGCGTCGATGGCGTGCTCCGGGTGCGGCATCAGCCCGACGATCCTGCCGTCCGCGCTGCTGACACCCGCGATGTCGTTGCGCGAGCCGTTGGGGTTTTCCCCGACGTAGCGGAAGACGACCCTGCCGTCACCCTCCAACCGGTCCAGCGTGTCCTGGTCGGCGACGTAGCCGCCCTCACCCGACTTCAGCGGGATCAGCACCTCCGCACCCTGCTCGTAGCGGGTGGTCCAGGTGGTGCTGTTGTTCTCCACCCGCAGCCACTGGTCCTTGCACACGAAGTGGAGCTTGTCGTTGCGCACCAGCGCGCCCGGCAACAGGCCCGCCTCACACAGGATCTGGAAGCCGTTGCAGATGCCCAGCACGGGGAGTCCGCCTCGGGCGGCGTCGATCACCGAACTCATCACGGGGGCGAACCTGGCGATGGCACCGCAGCGCAGGTAGTCGCCGTAGGAGAAGCCACCGGGCACGATCACCGCGTCCACGCCCTTGAGGTCCGCGTCGCCGTGCCACAGCGGCACGGCCTCGGCACCCGAGCGGGCGGCGGCACGGGCGGCGTCGACATCGTCGAGCGTGCCGGGAAAGGTGATGACTCCGATACGGGCGCTCACCGCTCGATCCTCCGGACCGTCCACTCCTCGATCACCGGGTTCGCGAGAAAACCCTCCGCGATCTTGGCAAGCGTTTCGTCGTCGACGGAGTCGTCGACCTCCAACTCGAAATGCTTGCCTTGCCGGACCTCGGTGACCCCGTTGAAACCCAGCCTCGGCAGCGCACCGGCAACAGCCTGGCCTTGCGGGTCGAGGATCTCGGGCTTGGGCATGACGTCGACGACTACTCGGGCCACGACTGGCTGCTCCTAGATTTTCGCAGGTCGATGCCCTATCAGCGTAACCCAAGGGGCCGAGAGGCCCCCGACACCCCTCGGCCCCATCAGACCCGACTTCACCGGGTCCCTACACACCAAGGACGGCCAACTGTTCCCGCACGTTGCCTGCGGGGGCCGGATTCGCCGGTTCGGCTCAGCGCCAGTGACCCTGCGCGACCGACGGCGACGGGCGGTATCCCCGCATGGCCCTGCCTACCGGCGGCAGCACTACCGCCACGAGTGGTACTGCCCACAGCAACAAAGCCACGATCGGCAGCGTGACGAAATCCCCCGCCTCGTTCGAGAGCAGATAGATGATCGCGTAGACGTAGTAACCCACCATGAGCCCGGCGATCACGGCGAGTATCCAGCGCGCGAAGCCGAGCCTGCAGGCGAGCAGGACGAGCAAGGCCGCGACCGTCGACGCCACAGACAGAGTCACCGAGATCGCGAAGTCGATGTTGCCGGTGATGTCGTCGGCGAGGACGAAGCCGATGGTAGACACCGCGATGTCGATGACGTCGGCGTCGGCACTGGTTACGCCGTCCCACGACACGAATGCGGCGATGTAGGAGTAGATCACCGCGGGCAGGAAGAACACCGTGGCGATGTAGGCCATCGCCTTGCTCTGCCGCTGCGGCGGGCCGTAACCGGGCGGCACGGGATAGCCGGGCTGCGGGTGCTGCTGCGGATACCCGGGTTGCTGACCGTAGGGCGCGGCCTGACCGTACGGCTGCTGCTGCTGGTAGGGCTGCTGGTACCACCCGGGATTCGGCTGGTTCATGGTTCCCCCTTGTGCCGCGGACGACCCCGCCACGCGCGCGGGCGCTGGGCTCGTTCATAGCACGCGGTGCACCCGCGCGGCAGCGGTTCTCGACGAAACGCCGCCGCTCGCGGGTGGGTGTCCACAACCGGACGCCTCGCCGGGCGCCCCCGCGGTCAGGGCCTGCCGTGCAGCCGCTTGATCAGCTTGCTCACCAGGGCCTCGGTGCGGGCGGTGCGCGCGAAGGTGGTCAGTACGAGCGGGGTGGTGAACCGTTGCCGCGCGATCGCCTTCGGGCGGGCGAACTCGCGCAGCCCTTCCGGCCCGTGGATGCGGCCGAAACCGGAGTCGCCGATGCCGCCGAACGGCAGCGACGCGATACCGGCGAAGGACAGCGGGGCGTTGATGGCCGTCTGGCCGGTCCGCAGCCTGCGCGCCAACTCCATGCCACGCCGCTTGGAGAACACCGTCGAACCAAGGCCGTAACTTGAGTCGTTGGCCTTCTCGATCGCCTCGTCCATGTCGGCCACCTTGGCGATGGTGATCGTGGGGCCGAACGTCTCCTCACGCACGGCCTGCGAGTCCTCCGGGACGTCCACCAGCACGGTCGGCTGCACGTAGCGATCACCGACGGCGTCCTTGCCGCCGACCAGTGCCCGCCCGCCCTTGGCGAGCGCGTCGGCGATGTGCCTGCGCACGACGTCCAACTGCGCGGGCATGGTCATCGGGCCGTAGTCGCTGCCGGGGCTGACCTGCTTGGCACGCTGGACGACCTTGGAGACGAAGGTGTCGTACACCTGCTGGTGCACGTAGACGCGTTCCACACCGACGCAGGTCTGCCCGGCGTTGGAGAAGGCGCCCCAGACGGCGGCCTCCGCGGCAGCGTCGAGGTCGGCGTCGGAGTCAACGAGCAGCGGGTCCTTGCCGCCGGCTTCGATGATCACGGGAGTGAGCCGCTCGGCGGCGGTCGCCATGATCTTCTTGCCCGTCGCGGCCGAGCCGGTGAACGCGATCTTGTCGATGTCGGCCCGCGTGAGCGCGGCACCGGTGGCGCCGAAGCCGGTGATCAGTTGCAGCACGGGGTACTCGGGCACGACCTCGGCGAAGGCGTCCACAAGCCACTTGCCGACCCCTGGGGTGTACTCGCTGGGCTTGAACACCACGGCGTTGCCCGCGGCCAGCGCGTAGCTGACCGAACCGAGCGGTGTGAACACCGGGTAGTTCCACGGCCCGATCACACCGACCACCCCGAGCGGGTGGTACTCGACCGTGGCGGCCTGGTTGGAAAGCAGCAGACCGGGGGAGCGTCGTTGCGGACCGAGCACCTTGCGGGCGTTGCGGGCAGCCCATGCGATGTGCTCGATGGCGAGCACGATCTCCAGTTGGGCATCGCCGAACGGCTTACCGGTTTCCTCGCTGACCACCTGGCACAGCGACTCCATGCGTCGTGCGACGACACTCTTCCACTGGCGCAGCCGGTCGGCGCGGCCCGCGAAACCGAGTGAGTTCCACCAGGCGGCAGCGGCGCGGGCGCGCTCGACGGCTTCGGTGACATCCTGGTCTGTGTGCACCGGGTAGGTGCCGACCACCTCGTCCGTCGCCGGGTTGAGGGAGTCGAACGTCTCGACGGCGCGTGCGGTGCTGGTCATCTCGACAGCCTACGACGAGTGCACGTTACTGGCAATGCGTCAACAAGGAGTGGGTCACCGTGCAGCTAACCCATTACGGACACTCCTGTCTGCTTCTGGACACCGGGGACGCCCGCATCCTGCTCGACCCCGGCGCGTTCTCCTCGGGATTCGAGTCGGTGCGCGACCTGACCGCCGTGCTCATCACCCATCAGCACTACGACCACATCGACACCGAGCGCCTGCCCGCCCTGCTCGAGGCCAACCCGGGCGCCAGGCTGATCGTCGATCCCGGCACGGTGCAACTCGCGGAGAAGCTCGGGCTGAACGCCGTCACGGCACGGTCCGGGGACGCCTTCGAACTCGACGGCACCCAGGTCACCGTCGTCGGTGGCCAACACGCCAGAATCCACGCCGACATCCCGGTCGTGCCCAACGTCGGCTATGTGTTCGACCACGGCGCCTTCTACCACCCCGGCGACGCCTTCTTCGTGCCGGAGCAGCACGTGGCCGTGCTCGCGCTGCCCACAGCCGCGCCCTGGCTGAAAGCAGGCGAGGCAGTGGACTTCCTGCGTGCCGTCGCACCAAGGCTCGCCGTTCCGGTCCACGAGGCCGTGCTGTCCCGGCCGCAGATGCACTACGGCCTGTTCACCAACCTCGCGGGCGAGGGCACCGAGGTCAGGGTGCTGCCCCGCGGCGAGCAGGTCGAGGTGTGAGCAGGCCGGACGTAGGTGGCCGCGACCGCCCCACACTCCAGTGCCGTGTCGACGGCGTCGAGCAGGGTTGCCCACCGCGCGGGCCTGCCCAGATCGGCTCCCCGCACGCCGATACGCAGCAACTCGCCTCGCCTCGCCAGCCGCCCGGCAGCGAGCACGAAAGCGTTGCGGCGAGCGGCCTCGCCCGCACCACCGCGACCGCCGAAGCCGTGCAGCCTCGCTCTGCGAATGCGATTCCCACGCAGGTCGTGCACGGCCGAGCCGTCGGAGTAGACCGCGAACCCGTGCAGCCGCAACGCGTTCAGCGTGCCTGCAGAAACGCGCCTGCCCGGCGCGGCGAAGGCGTTCGTGCGCAGGCCGGTGTCCTCAAGCGCCGCGGTCGCCGCGATGAGCCTCAGCCGCGCCTCGTGCGTGGGCAGATCGGCGAACTCGTCGCGCACCCGCCGGTCGTAGCCGTGCAGCAGCACCGCGTCACCTTGCGCGACCCGTTCGCGCACCCAGTCCGACACCGACCCAGACCCTTCCTCGGCGTTCGGTGTCACCAGCAGCGACAACGGCACGCCACGCTCGGCCAGCGCGGTCGCCAGGTCCACACACCCGTCCAGCGTCCGTGCCGCGATACCGCTCAGCGACACCAGCAGTGATGCTGCCACGCTTGACGATTAGGCACGGCCGCGGTGGCCACCCGAGAAAGCGCGGGTGAGCCCTGGGTGAAGACCAGCGGTAACCTCAGCGACCCGCGATCTCGTTCGGCACCGAACCGTCCTCGCCGACCATGGCGTTCATCCGCTTCTCCGCGCGCATCGAGCGCACCGCCGCGACGAAAGCCGTCGCGATCAGCAACGTGAGACCGGCGTACACCACGACGACGGCGGGCCCGGAGAAGCCGAGCACTCCGAGCAACAGCCAGCCGTTGGTGAGGATGATCAATCCACCCGCCGCCGTGCCGAGCAGTCGCGGCGGCATCCGGTGCACCAGCCACGCCGCGATGGGTGCCGCGAGCACACCGCCGACCAGCAGACCGAGCACGACGACGAAGTTCATCCCGTGCAGCGAAAGCGCCGCCAGGAAGGCCAGACTCGCCGCGACCGTCACCACGAATTCCGCCGCGCCGACCGAACCCACCACCATGCGCGGCGCCAACCGCCCGCTCGACAGCAGCGTCGTGGTGGCGACCGGTCCCCAGCCACCACCTCCCGTCGCGTCGATGAACCCCGCGACGAAACCGAGCGGGGCAAGGAACCGCGCGCCCGGCCGCTTGTTCGTGATCAGCTTGCCCAGCCGAAGGAAGGCGAACCTGACCAGCACGTAGAGCCCCAGCGCGAACAGGATCACGCTGATCCATCCGGTCGCGAAGTCTCCGGAGAAGGAGGCAAGCAGGAAGGCACCCACCACGGCACCGACCGCGCCCGGCACGGCGAGGATTCCCACCGTCCGCCAGTCGACGTTGCGAAACCTCCAGTGCGAGACCCCGGACGCCAGCGACGTGCCGACCTGCGCGAAGTGAGCCGAGGCCGACGCGAGCGCGGGAGCGGTGCCGAAGGCCACGAGCATGGTCGTGGACGTCATCCCGTAACCCATGCCCAGCACGCCCGCCACGAACTGGGCGAGAAACCCGGCCAAACCGAACAGCAGGAGCGCCCCCATGCCGTGCGCCCTACAGGATCGGCCGAGGCTGGTACGCCGCGGCGTCGGGGTAGCGCTTCAGGATCTCCTCGACCCTGCCGACGACCGCGTCGACTTGTGTGCGTGCCGTTCCCGTGAACGAGAGCCGGTCGGCGAGCAGTTCCGCCAACTCGGCCCGCTCCAGCGGGATTCGATCGTCGGCCGCCAGGCGATCGAGCAGATCGTTGTCGGCCTGCCCTCGCTCGCGCATCGCCAACGCGACCGCCACGGCGTGTTCCTTGATCGCCTCGTGGGCGGTCTCCCTACCCACCCCGCCGCGAACGGCCGCCATGAGCACCCGCGTGGTCGCCAGAAACGGCAGGTAGCGGGCCAACTCGGCCTCGACGACGGCCGGGAACGCACCGAACTCGCCCAGCACGGTCAGGAACGTCTCCAGCAGGCCGTCGATGGCGAAGAACGCGTCCGGCAGCGCGACCCTGCGCACCACCGAGTCGGACACGTCGCCCTCGTTCCACTGATCGCCCGCGAGCTCTCCCACCATGGCGAGGTGGCCGCGCAGCACAACGGCAAGGCCGTTGACCCGCTCGCAGGAGCGGGTGTTCATCTTGTGCGGCATCGCCGACGAACCGACCTGCCCCGGCTGGAATCCCTCGGTGACCAGCTCGTGGCCCGCCATGAGCCGGATGGTGGTGGCCAGATTGGACGGGGCGGCCGCCAGCTGCGCCAGTGCCGACACCACCTCGAAGTCCAGCGACCGGGGGTAGATCTGGCCGACGCTGGTCAGTACCCGCTCGAAGCCGAGGTGGGCGGCAACGCGCCGCTCCAGCTCGGCCAGCACGGCGGGGTCACCGCCGAGCAGGTCGAGCATGTCCTGTGCCGTGCCGACCGGCCCCTTGACACCGCGCAACGGGTAGCGGGCGAGCAACCCCTCCAGCCGCTCGAAGGCGACCAGCAGCTCGTCGGCCACGGTCGCGAACCGCTTGCCGAGGGTGGTGGCCTGAGCGGCGACGTTGTGCGAGCGGCCTGCCAGCACCAGGTCGGCGTGTTCGGTAGCGAGCGCGCCGAGCCTGGCCAGCACCGCCACCACCCGGTCGCGCACCAGCTCCAGCGAGCGGCGCACCTGCAACTGCTCGACGTTCTCGGTGAGGTCGCGCGAGGTCATGCCCTTGTGGATGTGCTCGTGCCCGGCGAGCGCGTTGAACTCCTCGATGCGCGCCTTCACGTCGTGGCGCGTCACCCGCTCCCGTTCGGCGACGGAGCCGAGGTCGACGCGGTCGAGCACGCGCTCGTAGTCGGCGAGCACCCGCTCGGGCACGGCCACGCCCAGTTCGGCCTGCGCACGCAGCACGGCGAGCCACAACTGCCGCTCCAGCCTGACCTTGTGCTCCGGTGACCACAGCGCCACCAGCTCGGGCGAGGCGTAGCGGCCCGCGAGGACGTTCGGTATCCGAGGCTTATCGGTCACGCTCGTCAGGCTATCCGGCCTGCCTGGTCACATTCGCGCCACCGGGGTGGTCACAACTCGATACTCAATCGCTGAGCGCATCGCGCAGCATCCGGGCGGCGACCGCCCTCGGGTCGGGGTCCACCTCGATGAGGGCGTTGACCACGGCACCGTCCACCAAGGCGATGAGCTGTTCCAGCCGCCGCGCGTCCACCTCGACACCTGACCTGACAAAGCTCTCGGTCAACAGTTCCCGCAGTTCGGCGGCCAGCGTGCGCATCAGCGGACGCAGGTATGGCCTGCGGCCGGTACCCACCAGCCGCTCGTACCGCAGCAGCACCGCGTCGTAGTCGGGGTCGGCGCCGAGCAACTGGTCCAGCACCAGCTCCACCAGGGTGTCCACGCCACGTTGCTCGACGCTCAGCCCGGCGAGCCGCTCCCGACCGCGGGCGAGTTCGGAGCGGCCGTAGTGCTCCATGGCTGCGTACACCAGGTCGTCGAGCGAGTCGAAGTAGTAGGTGGTCGAGGCCAGCGGAAGGCCCGCGCGATCGGCTACCGCGCGGTGCCGGATCGCGTCGAAACCGCCCTCCACAAGCAGCTGTGCCGCGGCGGCGACAAGCGCGGCCCGCCGCCGCTCGCCCTTCGGCGTGCTCGCTGCTGACGTCATGGCCGGCTAGTCTGCCAGCCCGGCCAGCCCCTCACCGGTTGGCTCCCGCCGCGGCCGGCGGTTCAGAACCGGGTGGCCAGCGCGGCGGCGACGCGTTCCAGCCGGTCGGCGAACGGCGCCGCGGTCGATTCCGGTGCCGGGTTGCTGACCACGAGCAACGTGCCACCGTGCAGCGTTTCGCGCTCGGCGATCGCCGTGCCCTGCGGCTGCTGCGGCAGCTGCGGCGCCACCCCCGGTGCCACCAGCACCACTGAGACCGTCCCCCCCACGACGCGGTAGGCCGCGGCGCGGGAACCGGCGGGACACACGGGGCTCGCCGAAGCCTGCTCGGCAGCGCCGACCGGGAGCTCGCCCGCGAGGGCAGCGGCGAGCTCCCGGTCGGCCTGTTCGCACCGTCCGGTGCTGTCGGCCCGAGGGCCGTCCTCCCCTGCCTCGCCGCCCTGCTTCGGCGAGACACCGGGGAAGCCTTCGATGCTGGGGGGACGTACCCGGCCATCACCCGGTTGCCCCTGTTCCGGCGCGAGCGCGGGGGTGACAGTCCCGGTTTCCGAGCCGCCGCCGAGGAGCACACCCAAGCCGCCGCCGACCCCGGCGACCAGCACGACGGCGGCGGCCACTCCCGCGACGGCCGTGCGCCGCCTGGCTGCCGTCCTGCGCGAGGCGGTGACCACGTCCTGCGCGGTGAAGGTCGGTTCGGGCGGCTCGCCCGGCGCCTCGCGGAACAGTTGCCGCAGCTCACCCTCGTCCACGCGTGTCCACCTCCTCTCCGAGCGCCTCGCGCAGGTTCGCCAGCCCCCGCGCGGTCTGGCTCTTCACGTTTCCCTCGCTGCACCCGAGAACCCGGGCGACCCCGCCGACGTCGAGTCCCTCGAAGTACCGCAGCACGAGCACCGCCCGCTGCCTGGACGGAACCTTCCGCAGACCCGCGAGCAGGTCCTCACGGGTCGCGACGCGGTCGGCCAGCGCACCGTCCACATCCGGTGGTTCGGGAAGCTCCTCGGCCTGCCGCTCCCTGCGCCAGGGACGGCGCGACTCGTCGATCGCCGCCCGTACCAGCGTTTTGCGCAGGTAGGCGTCGGTCGCCGCCCGGTCGCGGATCTTGCGCCACCGCCGGTGCAGCGCGACGAACGCCGTCTGCGCGAGATCGTCGGCGCGGTGCCAATCGCCACAGAGCATGTACGCGGTCCGGCGCACGGAGTCCCGCTTAGCAGCGAAGTACTCCGCGAACTCCTGCTCGTCGCGGTGGTCCACGCGATGGTCTCCGGTCGGTTGTGTTGTCTGGTTCAAGGACGGAGCGACCCCGCCCAAAGGTTGCACGAGTCCACAACACGGCGCCTGCCCGGTGCCTGTTGTGAGATCAACTAACCGTGTGATGTGATCGAGCTGTGACCTTGGGAACGCTTCCGCCCATCGACCTCCGTTCGGACACCATCACGCGGCCCGATGACGCGATGCGTGCGGCGATGGCGCGGGCGGAGGTCGGCGACAACGTCATCGACACCGACCCCACCATCCGCGAGTTGGAGGAACGCGCCGCGGACGTGCTCGCGACAGCCTCGGCACTGTGGACGCCCAGCGGCACGATGGCCAACCTCATCGCGCTCAGCGTGCACCTGCGCCGAGGCGACCGCTTCCTCGCCACACGCGGCGCTCACGTGTTGACGAACGAACTGGGCTCGGCCGCCTGGCTCGCGGGCGGGATGCCCGAGCCGCTCGAACACGACGCGGGACCGGGCAGACCCACACCCGCGGCGGTGCGGGCGGCCGCGGGCACCAGATCGGGCCCCTACTACGTGCTCAGGACAACGCTGCTGTGCCTGGAGAACACCCACAACGCCGCGGGCGGCGCCATCACACCGCCGGACGAGCACGCGCAACTGGTTGCGGCGGCCAGGGACGTGGGACTGAACGTGCACCTCGACGGTGCACGGCTGTGGAACGCGGCGGCCGCGCTCGGGCTACCGCCCGCCGCACTCACCGTCGGCGTTGACACCGTGTCGGCCTGTTTCAGCAAGGGACTCGGCGCCCCCGTGGGTTCGGTCGTGGCGGGCAGCGCCGAGTTCGTGGACGAAGCAAGGCGCGTGCGGCAGATGCTCGGTGGCGGGGTCAGGCAGGGCGGCGTGCTCGCCGCCGCCTGTCTCGTGGCGCTCGACCGTGTCGGTGAGCTCGCCGAGGACCACGAGAAGGCCACCGCACTGGCCACCGGACTCGCCGAACTCGGCTGGAGCGTCGGCGAGCCGCAGACCAACATCGTGCTGGCCGCCGTGCCCGACGTGCGGCTCACGCTCGAATCACTGCGCGAACGCGGCGTGCTCGCACTGCCGATGGCGGGCAAGGTCCGGTTCGTGCTGCACCGGGACGTGACGGCAGCAGACGTGGACGAGGTACTGCGGCGGATCAAGGAGGGCGACCGGTGACCGGTCGATGGGTCGTCTTCGACTACGGGGAGGTGCTGTGCTCGCGCACAACGGCGTTGCCGGTGCTGGCGCGGCGGCTGAACGTGTCGGAGGAGGATTTCCGGCGCGCGTACTGGGCCCACCGTGACGCCTACGACCGGGGCGCCTCCGACACCGACTACTGGCAGGCGGTCGGCGACACCGTCGGTGTGGACGTCGACGAGCCGACGGTCATGGAACTGACGCGCATCGACATCCAGGGCTGGTCGAGAGTCGAACCGAGCAGTGTGCGGCTGCTGCGGACACTTTCTGCGGCGGGCTCGCCGCTGGCCCTGCTGTCGAACGCGCCCGCATCGTTCGCCCGGTTCGCCGGACGCCAACCGTGGGCACAGCACTTCCGGGTTCGGTTGTTCTCGGGCGAGTTGAGGATGGCCAAACCCGACGCCGAGATCTTCGAGTTGTTGCTGTCCCGGCTGGACTGCGACCCCGGCGAGTGCGTGTTCCTCGACGATCGCGAAGCCAACGTGGCGGCAGCCCGCGCGGCCGGGCTGCGCGCCCACATCTGGCAGGGCGCCGAAGCGGCGCACGCGCTGCTGTAGCGTCGCGGCCTGCTCAGACCAGTCCCAGCAGCACCGCGTTGGCAACCGCGAGCACCCCAAGTGCGGCGGGCGGCGCGGCCAGAGCCGGGGGATCACCTGCCCTCACGTGCCTTGCCACGGTCGCGACCAGTAGGAACACCAGCCCGATCGAAGCGGCCAAACCGGCGGGGCGCACCCACAGGCCCGCGATCAGACCTGCCGCGGCCGCGAGTTCGAGCGCGCCGATCGCCCTGCTCACGCCTGCCGAAAGACCGAGGTGCTCGGAGTAGGCCCGCATCGGCTTCGCCCCGGCCAGCCGGGCGCCGCCCGCGCCAACGAACGCGATCGTCAGCAGCAGCGAGAGCACCCCGACGACGATCGACATGCTCGCCGGTCGATCAGGAACGGATCTGCTTGTTCTTGCCGCCACCCTTGATAGCGCCGTACGCCGCCGTGCCGAGGAACGCGGCCCCCGCGATCAACGCGATCCAGAACACCGCCTCCACGAGAAAGCCGATGACGGAACCGATCACCATGAACGCGACCCACGCCAGGAGCAGACCCCCGACAATCTTCCAGAACATGTGCTTCCTCCGCTGCTGTCGCGTGTAACCCTTCGCTGACTCCAGCGTGGCACGGGTTGGGCGCGGCTGGCGCCATACCAGGTCAACGTTCAGGGAGAACTCGGGGTTCCCCCTGAACAGGTCACAGCCAGCCGCCCAACCTGCGAACCCCCTCGGCCACCTCGGCCTGCGACCCCGCGAAGGAGAACCGCACGAAACGTCCACCGTTCACCGGATCGAAGTCGATTCCCGGTGTAATGGCCACTCCGGTGTCGGCGAGCAGCCGCTGGCACCAGCTGAGGCTGTCGTCGGTGTGTGCCGAAACGTCGACATAGGCGTAGAACGCGCCGTCCACCGGCGCCACCCGGTCCAGGCCGATCCCGGCCAGCCCGCTGAGCAACACGTCGCGGTTGCCCCGGTAGCGGGCGACGTTGCCGTCGAGTTCTGCGTAGGACTCCTGCGTGAACGCCGCGATCGCAGCGTGCTGGGCGAGCGCGGGAGGGCAGATGTTGAAGTTGCCGGTGAGCACATCCACCGCACGGTGCAGCCGCTGCGGCACGAGCATCCAGCCGAGCCGCCAGCCGGTCATCGCGAAGTACTTGGAGAACGAGCCGAGCACGATCGCCTCGTTCGAAGTCTGCCACGCGCAGCCGACCTCGGACTCGTAGGAGATGCCGTGGTAGATCTCGTCGCTGATCAGCTGCACACCGCGCGCCGAGCACCAGCCCGCGATGGCGGCCAGCTCACCGGGTGGCAGTACCGTGCCGGTCGGGTTGCTCGGGCTTGCCACCACGAGGCCCTTGATGTCACCGAGTTCGTCGAGCAGTTCGGTGGTGGGCTGGAACCGCGTGTCCTCGCCGACCGCGAACTCGACCACCTCGCAACCGAGCGCCGACAGCAGGTTGCGGTAGGCCGGGTAGCCGGGCCGGGCCATCGCCACCCGATCTCCCACGTCGAACGCGGCCAGGAACGCCAGCAGGAAACCGCCGGAGGAGCCGGTGGTGACGATGACGTCGGCCTCACTCACCTCCAGCGAGTAGGACCGTTCGTAGTGCCCGGCGATCGCCTCGCGCAACCGGGGGATTCCCAACTGGACGGTGTAGCCGAGGTCGCCCTCGCGCAACGCCCGCTGCGCGGCCTCGATGACCGGGGACGGAGCCCCCGCCGTTGGCTGCCCCGCACACAACGAGACGACGTCTCCGTGACTGCGCTGCCGCGCCTGCGCGGCTGAGAGCACCTCCATGACGTGGAACGGAGCGACGTCGCTGCGGTGGGAAGGGCCAGGGAACGGGGCGAACTCGACCATGCCGCCACCTTAGGTGCTCCCATCGGCAGCAGGGCCGGTCAGTAGCCCTGGTAGCCGCCGCCCGCCGCCATCGACTTCAACCCGGGGTGTCCCTCGAAACCACCGTAGCGGTCGAAGGTGTAGCGCACGCCCGCGACGATGTTGTCGACGGGGTTCCAGATGTCGCCGTGTCCGGGCAGCTTGTAGGCGTCGAAGGTCGGGTCGATGCACTGCATCAGCCCCTTGGAGGGGGTTCCCTTCGCCGCGTTGGAGTCCCAGTCGTTGAGCGCGTGCGGGTTCCCGCCCGACTCCTTCTCGATGATCGTCCAGATCTCGTCGATGTTGTCCTCGGTGACCGGGATGCCGTTGGCACGCAGGATCTCGATCGCCTCGCGGATCCACTGCTCGACGTTGCCCGGCGGAGGCCCGCTCGAAGGGGGACCGCCGCTGGGACCGAGCCCGGCGAGCCCGCCGCCGGAGCCGGAACCGCCACCGGAACCGCCACCGCCGCCCGCGCCGCCACCCGATGTGGACTCCAGCGGTGAGTCGGCGGAACCGGGAGGTGAGACGGTGGAGAAGCCGCCGGACACCTGGGTCTTCATCAGCTCCTGCGCCCGCCTGATCGCCTCGCCCGACTGGCCCAGCAGGTCCTCGATGCGGCGTGCGGCCTGGCTCGCCGTGGTGCTGTTGGCCTCGCCCGCGGCGCGGATGATCTCCTCCGCCGTCGGTGAAGGCGGTGCGTCGCGATCGCCCTCGCGATAGGCGCGCAGCTGCGCCTCGGCGGCGTCGGCCCGCCGCTGCGCCTCGTTGTTGCGGTCGTCGATGCCGCGCCTCGCGTCGTGCTTGATGCTCTCGATCTGGCGTTTGGTATTCGCCAGCGTCTCCTGCAGCGAGGTCAGCTCCACGGCGACCTCGTCCAGTTTGTCCCTGACCTTGTTCCCCGCGTTGGCCACCTTGGCGACGTAGTCGAAGAACGCCTCGGCAGCGGGGCCTTCCCATACGCCGCCGTCCCGAAGCGGCGCCGCCGCGCCGGTAAGTGCCGCCGTGTGGTCCCCCGTGTTCCTCGACGCCTCGTCGAACTGCCGCGCGACCTCCTGGATCCGGCCGGGGTCCACTTTGTCCACCCTGGCGGCGGCACGCTCCACATCGGCCCACTCGGCCGGTATTCCCGCACCGGTCATCACATGTCCCGAAGGGTCAGGTTTTCGGCGGCGACGGTGTCGGTTTCGGTCATGGCACGCACCGCGTCGCGCACCGCCGCGCCCGCCGCCGATGCCAGGGAGGCCGCAGCCTCGAACTCCGCCCGCATTCCCGTGGTGAACGAGTGAAGTGTCGCCGACACCTGCTCAGGGTTGTCGGCGTCCTCCACGTCACCGAACGGGCTTTCCCCCTCCACACCCCGCATGGCCGCCTTCGACCTGCGGAAGTCCTCGGCGACGCGATCGATCCGGCCCGCCGTGATGTTCATCGACTCGGCGTCGTACACCGGCACCGTCTGATCCTCCCCTTCGCACCACTTCGGCTGGCGCCGATACGACGTCCACTCCACCCCGGTGGTTCCTTGCTCCCGGTGGGCATGTTCAGACCTCGTCGAGCAGTTCCCTTACGCGCTCGGCGAGCAGCACGTTGTCCGACGGCGTCACCGTCGCCCAGTTCCTGCCGTCTTCACCCGGCCGAACCTGGAACAGGTACCGCCCGGCGTCGGTGTCGTGGAACGCGATCACCCTGCCCGCACGCCTGGTGCGGCCGTCCCTGCCGAGCCGCTGCGCACCGAACTGGCCCCTGGTGAGGGTGTTCAGCAGCATTCCCGCCAGTTCCTGCGCCTCCCACAGCGCGACGCCACGATCCTCGAGGGCTGTGACCAGTGCCTTCGCGTCACCTTTGGCCTCGGCATCGGCCTCGACCAGCACGTCGTGCGGCACGCTCACCGAGCGGCCGATACCGGGCGCCAACTCACCCGCCACGGACACCGCCGCCTCCGCGAGCCCGCCGTCACGCACCGGAATGAGCCACACCTCGCCGCCGTCGACAACCCCGAGCAGGGCTTGGCGACCCGAGCCCGCCGCGAGTCCGCAGATCTGCCTTTCGACCCACACCCAGACGTCGACGGCGACCTTCGGGTTGGCGAGCAGACCGAGCATGTCGGCCAGTTCCACCGACGGTTCGCGACCACGCGCCAGCCCGCGCCCCGCGAGCGACTCCCACGCCTGCTCAACCAGCCGTGCGCGTTCGGCGTGCGTGACCCCAGGGCTGGCAACGTCGAGCGCCACGTGCCGCCGCGGCAACCGCTGTGCCTGCCACAACACGTCGAACTCCAGGGCCGACAGCACGACGTTGCCACCCGCCGGTGTGCTCACAGGCGCCCGTCCGCGTCGTCGTCGCCGATCAGGTCGGGCGCCACCATGCGCTCGTCGCCGAACAGGTCGCTGTCGTCCACGCCGTACCGCCGAACCTGCGCGTCGCCTGCCTGCCCCTGCGCCGCACCCGCCCGTTCCAGGAAACCCGTCGTGCGCTCGCCCTGATCGGGGTTGAGCCGTTCGGCATGGCGCTGCGCCCTGGACTCCTCCTCAGGGAGGTCACCGATCGCGAGCTGGTGCGGCGAGCGTGCCGCGCCTGGCGCGCTGCGCCCGACACCACGTCCCCTGCGCTCGCCCTCCCCGCTCAGCGCCCCCGCCACACCACCGGCGCCGATCGCGGCGGCCCCCGCGCCGATGTCGTTCGCCGACACACCGGGCCGTGGGGCCGAACCCGCCGTCGTGGCACCACTCAACCCACCCTGCTGCAGACCGGGCGGTTGTGGTGCCGCGCCGAACGACTTTCCCTTGGGTAGCGGCTCCTGCTGCTGTTCACCCGGTGATCCGGCGCCGGGAGCACCCGGCTTGCCGACGATCCCCGCCGCGGGCGGGATCGCGCCCGGCGCAGCGCCAACGCGCCCCGGCTGCTGCCCGGCACCGGAAAGACCCGCGCCGAGTTGCCCGCCTGCGCGTTCCGGGGGACGCTCGCGCCC